>NZ_JEXG01000004.1:0-146534 GCF_000581275.1 Acinetobacter sp. 809848 | reverse complement strand
AAAGCAACTTGATTTAGTTATACTACTAGCTAAAATGAACAAATAAAGTAAGATTCAATCAGCCCATCTGTAAAGATTTGGAAAACGCAACGTATCACACAGTGAATAAAACGAAGCAAGTATCCATACCAGTTGTGCTGGCGACCATAGCAAGAGTGTACCACCTGATCCCTTCCCGAACTCAGAAGTGAAACCTCTTAGCGCTGATGGTAGTGTGGGGTTACCCATGTGAGAGTAAGTCATCGCCAGCTCATTATTCTAAACACCCCCGTTCTAATGAATGGGGGTGTTTCTTTATTGCGATAAAAAAATCTAAATCCCCGACTAACTTTAGAATGAATTATGATATAAATCACATTATTTAGAATGATAACAAGAGTATTAATCATGAAATTTTCAGAATTTAAAATATTTTCCTTTATATTGGCTACAACACTGAGTTGTAGTTGTATATATGCTAATGAAACTGTGAAAAGTTTGTATAGTACAAAAGCTTTTTTAAATATTTGTGTAAGTTCTAGAGGAAATCCAGAATTAATAAATAAACAAGCAAAAAATATGGGATTTATCCAAATGCCTAATGAATATGCTGCGCATTTTTTAAAAGATTATAATGGTCATGCATGGATGATAAGTTCCTCTGAAGGAAAATTTGTTATTACTCAACTCGATAATGGCGTATGTTCATTATTTATAAATAAAGGAAATTCAACTGAAATTCAGAAGAATTTAGAAAGCTGGCTACCTCCAGAATCTACGGGCCTAACTTATAAAAAAGAAGTATATAAAGATAAGAATTTGACCACAACAAATTATATTATTTTTAAAAATGGGAAGGCTTTAGAAACATGGATATATACTAGTTCATCTGAAAAGAATGCTTCATTAGTTGCGGTTCTTTCCCATCAAATGAATTAATTAAAGCAATGTGAAGTAGAGAAGAGCCAATTTTTATTAATAAAGAGCTCTTCTAAAATCGATTATTTCAGTTGTCTACGCGCATGCTTTAGAGCAGTGCGAAGACCTTCTTCTAAAGTCGGATGATAAAAGGGTTTCTCTAGAATATCATTTAGCGTTAATTCTTCACCTATTATCCAGCTTAATAAATGGGCCATATGTTCAGTTGCTTCTGTAAATAGCTCAGCACCTAGAAGCTTTTGGCTTTTTCGTTCTATATAAACTTCAATAGCACCTTTATTTTTTCCAAGAACTATAGCTCTTCCTTGTCGTTCATAAGAGGCTTCGCCTGTAATAAAATCTATACCTTCATCTTTTAATTGCTTATAACTTTGACCTACGATCGCCATTTCAGGATGACTAAAGACAATTCCTAATGGAGTAAGTGTCTTAACTGAGTTTACCTGCGGATAATTTAAGCAGTTATAAACAACTTTTTTACCTTCATGAGCTGCTTCATGTTGTAGTGGTGTTGAGGTGTAAGCATCACCGACAACAAAAATTGGATATGTATCTAGCTGCTTAGTTTTAGCATTTACAGGTAATAACTTAATATCTTTGAATGAATTATCAATATTTTCTAGTTTTAAAGTATCAATTAAACTTGTACGGCCGGTTGCAGCTAAAACATATTCAACTTCGAGAGTTTTCTCTGTTTCATCAAATTGGTAAGTTAATACAGCGTTTTCCTGACTGCATTTAACTTCACTCGGTAAAGTCTCGAATAGAATTGTTAATTCTTTTCCTAGCTCTTTTTGTGCAAGCTGTTGAAGTCTAGAACTAGTTAGGATTCCAATTCGTTTACTGCGAGCGAAGATTGTTGTTTCTACACCTAGACAATGCATAGCTTGTGCGATCTCAAGAGCGATCACACCACTACCAATTACAGCAATAGATTTAGGAAGTGTTTTTAACTCAAATATTTGGTCTGTTGTTATAAGCCGGTTTCCTAATTCTTGCTTCCAAATTTGATCATAATTAGGAGTTGAACCAACAGCTAGAATAAAACTTTTTGATTTATACCGTTTTCCGTTAACTTCTACAGTTTGTGCATCAATAAAATATGCTTTGCCAGAAATTTTATGCTCAGTCGGCCATTGATCTACATCTTTTAAAGTTGCTTGTGTAAATCTGTTACGTAAAGTTTGTACATGCTGCATCACTTGATCAGTATTAATATTTGCAGATACATCTAAAGCAACCTCTTGAGCATTTTGAATGTCAAACATACGGTTTGCTGTAGAGATGAGAACTTTACTTGGCATACAGCCTACACGGGCACAAGTGGTATCCCATGGTCCATCATTTATAATTAAAATATTGTTGGTATGTTTAACGGCTTCTTTGTATGCGCTAATACCAGCAGTACCTGCGCCAATGATAATAATATCGAACATTATAAATTCCAATATCTATAAGTTTTCACTTAATAAGTTACATAATAAAACACAATGTAATTTATGTTTACAGAGTATGGTGAATATGATTACACTAATAATATAAATAATTAAAAAATCTTATACCTTTAGGAAAGATTGGGGAAATGAAAAGTATGTATAAAAAACAACTTACCTTAAAGTTGTCGGCTATTGCTGTGTCAATTATGTTAGCAAGTTGTGGTGGGGGAGGCGGTGATGGCTATTACCAAAATGGTTCATCAAATAGTAACTCATCATCTGGAAGTAGTAATAGCGGATCTCAGCAAGCGACTGCTACAGCTTTAAAGATAGAACTAGATAAATTATCAGTTGCTGCAACGAATGATACTTTAACTGTTACTGTTAGAGCTTTAGATAAGAATAAAGGCGGTGTTGCTGGTGCTAATATCACTTTGGAATTAGATGATCCAACAAATAACGTATCTATAGAAGGCGTATCTACTCAAACTACTGATGCGGCAGGTAATGCTATATACATTATAAAAACACCAAAAACATCGAGTTCGATAAATGAGTTGGTGAAAAATGGTTTTAAATTAAAAGTCTCTACGAATAATGGTACACTTACTCAAGAACAGACAGTGACAGTAACAGGTAGCAACAGTACTGTCGAAGCTGATACTACGAGTATTGTATTGTTTGATGCTACAAAAACCTCTCTAAATGTTAGAGGTGATCAAACAACCGTCACATTAACAGCTGTAGATGCAAATGGTGCAACTTTAGCAAACCAAGCGATTACACTTAAAGTTAGAAATTCAGTTTTAAATGGTGTCAAATTTACTCCTAATACGACACAAACTGATGCAAATGGTCAGATCACCTATACTTTATCTTTTAGTGAAAATCAAAGAACTTC
This sequence comes from Acinetobacter sp. 809848, assembly GCF_000581275.1. Classification (NCBI taxonomy): domain Bacteria; kingdom Pseudomonadati; phylum Pseudomonadota; class Gammaproteobacteria; order Moraxellales; family Moraxellaceae; genus Acinetobacter; species Acinetobacter sp. 809848. The sequence continues at coordinate 143,279 of NZ_JEXG01000004.1, read as the reverse complement.
ATCATATAGTGCTGCTCAGTTCGTAACAGATGATCTTGTTTTAGAAGCAAACTTTGGCCAATCTACAAAAATTTATACTTATAAACTTGATGTGGTTAATTCTGATGTACCAGTAGCAGTAGGCGCTATTGCCGTAGCATATAATCCGACCACAATGGAAGATTCAAGTGATGGAGTCTACTACTATAAAAATATTTCAGTACAAGTGACTGATGTGGATGGTAAACCGATACCCAATCAAGATGTAGTCATGGGCGTTAATGCTCTTGCGTATTATAAGGGGCGATATGGGTTTGTTGATACTTCTAATCCAACTGATGGTAAACCAGATGAATATCTTCCTGTTATTAGAACAGCCTGTACATCACCAGTCCAAGCTGTAAATGTGAATGGGGACGTTATTAATCAATTAAAGCCGCTTAAAGAAAATTCTACAGTCCAAGTTGTATCGTATATCAACAGTGCAGGTACCGCTGCAACCAATAATAAATATACGACAGATGCAAATGGACGTTTTGATCTTAAAATTCAATATCCTAAAATTTATGCATCATGGTTAACTGTTCAGTTAACTGCTAAATCTACAGTTTCGGGAAGTTTAATTAAAGGATCTACATCTTTAACTTTAGGTTATCTATCGAAAGATGTTAATCTTACTGATCTTAATGGGCCAAATATAGAAAGCCCATATGGAATAGATCCAAATTGTTCAAATGGTAATTAATATAAAAAGAAGCAGCATTTAAGCTGCTTCTTTTTTTAGAGTTGTGTTCCCATACTAACTCCTACGGTAGGTCGGACCTGCATAGATGAGCATGCACTAAGAATAAGACAACTGACCAATAAAAATATAAGTTTATTCATAAGAGAACTGAGAAATTTAATGTGATTTTAATACTTTAGCTGAAAATTATTTATATATCTGTTGAGTTGATACAGTTGTATATATTCTTTTTATTAATAAAAGCTCTACTTTTTAGGAAAAATAGAGCTTCTCGTTGGCTCATTCAATAATTTAATCGTCTAATAAATCCATTTGTTTTGCTAATTGATATAGATTATTTGAACGGTTTCCTGTGCGGCAGAACATCAGCACAGGTTTTGGCAATTCATTATAATGATTAGCAAAAGTACGTACATCTAGCTCAGTAATCTGTCCAGCTACAACAGGTTGATAAACATAGTCTAAGCCTACTTGACGTGCTGCTTCTTCAATCTGAGCGCTTGTAGGTTGTTCTGGGCCGCCTTCCATATCTGGTCGGTTATTAATAATAGATTTAAATCCTTTTTCTACAACTTGGCCAACGTGTTCTGGACCAATTTGACCTGCGAAACCAACATTATCTGACATTTCGTCACTCCAAAATTTAACAAAACCTCTTATGCTGTATCATAGCATTAAGCTTAACCTGAGATACAAGACACTAAAACGTTGTTCCTACATAGATAAAACTTATGTCATAGAACAGCTCTAGATTTTTAAAAGGCGATCAGGATGTTTTTTGTAAATTCATTACTTCGACCATAATGCCACGGAGCACATATGCACGCTTATACGGTTGAGCCTTTATATGTTCCATGTGATCAGGAAATGATCGCAGCTGACTTTTATATTCCAAAAACAAATAATAAATCTGCGGTAATTATCATGGCGCATGGTTTTGCCGGATTGCGTCAATTTAAACTCATTCAGTATGCCCAGCGATTTGCACAAGCAGGTTACGCTGTTATTTTATTTGATTACAGATATTGGGGCGGTAGTACTGGCAAGCCTAGAGAAATGGTCTCTATCAATTTACAATTAGAAGATTGGAAGACAGTGATTCAGTATGCTTCGACTTGTAAACTTGTAGATAACCGAAGGATTGTGCTTTGGGGAACTTCTTTAAGTGGGGGATATGCGCTAAGCCTAGCTTCTGAGTTAAAGAATATTCAAGCAGTTTTAGTACAAATTCCATATGTAGATGGCGCTGAAACTGCCAAGCTCTATCCTTTACAGCGTTATCCCCAAGCATTAAAGCTATCGAGTCAGGATTATATGGGATCAAAGATGGGGCTTAATCCAAAGCGATTACCTGTTGTTGATCAACATAACCTATGCTTTATGCCTACCGCAGATAGTTATTATGGCTATTTATCGATTGTAAATCCTGACTATTATTGGAGTGGGGAAGTCCCAGCTCGTGTCTTCTTTAATCTGATGCGCTACCGTCCAATTCAAGTTGTGCGCCAGATTAATATTCCTGTTTTATTTATTGCTGCTCAAAAAGATTCGCTTATTCCTATTGAGTCAAGCCGTGAAGCTGCGACAAATATTGCGCCTTTTGTGAATTATCATGAATGGGATATGAAACATTTTGATATCTATCACGGTTCATGGTTTGAAAAAGCAGTAACAACCCAATTAGAATTTTTACATCAGCATATAGGAGTGATGTAAATGATTATTGTATGTGCATCGTGTGGTGCTAAAAACCGAGTTCCAGAAGAAAAACTTCCGGAGCAACCAAGCTGTGGGCAATGTCATCAGCCCTTACTACCGCTTGTACCTATTGAGTTAAATGAGCAAAATTTTAGTAACTACATCACGAATAGTGATCTACCTATTCTTATAGACTTATGGGCAGAATGGTGCGGACCTTGTAAAATGATGGCTCCACATTTTGCGCAGGTCGCAAAACAAAATCCAGGCGTTATCTTTGCCAAGATTAATACCGAAGAATCTCCTCGCTTGAGCCAAGCTTTTCATGTGAGAAGTATTCCGACACTTGTCTTAATGAATAAAACGACAGAGGTCGCGCGTATTAGCGGTGCATTACGTGCGCCTGAATTGCAACAGTGGCTCGATCAACAACTTCAAACGAATTTCGGGAGCTAAGGTGTCAGAAGCTTATACCAAACCAGAAGGAATTTTATCCTTACAAACGATTGCCATGCCAGCAGATACAAACTGGAGTGGTGATGTATTTGGTGGATGGATTGTGTCACAAATGGACTTGGCTGGAGCAATTCACGCAGAACGTTTCAGTCGTGGTCGCTGTGCTACGATTTCTATTAATCAAATGACCTTTTTGGTTCCGGTAAAAGTTGGCTTTGTCATTAGCTGCTATACCAAGATCTTAAAAGTTGGAAATACTTCTATTCAGATGCAAATTGAAGTTTGGGATAGTCATGATGACTCTCGTGAACCAATACGCATTACTGAAGGAGTTTTTACCTTTGTAGCAGTAGATGTAAAAGGTAATAAGCGTCAAATACCTGAAGAAGCGAAACAAAAGTTTTTGGAAACTCAATAAGAATCAGAAAGCCTGAATATTAGTATTCAGGCTTTAATCTTTATTCAAAAGAAAAATGAGTTTTTAGAAATTAAAACATCGTATTTGTATTTTTGCTTTGCTCAGGAATATTTTGTATTACATCCCAATGCTCTACGATTTTTCCATTTTCAACACGGAATATATCAACAATCGCTCTTCCTCGATCTTTTTCATTTTCAGTCGAATGGACATGTAAAACGACAAGATTACCTTCAGCAATCGCACGTTTAATCTCATTTTTAGCTTGCGGATTCTTTTGGAATTTTTCAGTGAAGAAATTAACGAAAGGTGCTTTCCCATCTGGAACATTAGGATTGTGCTGAATGTATTGTTGACCAATATAGCGGTCTGCATATTCTTTAACTTTATGTTTTAAAAAGACACCTTCATAAAAGTCGGTCACTATTCTTTTGTTTTGAGCACTTACTTTATCAATAGCTTCTGATTTAGCCGAAGTTACTTTACTGGTTTTAATGCTGGGTTCAGTCGCGTGAGCCGTTATTGTTGTAAATATTAAACTGGTAAATAAAGAGGAAAGAATTAATATTTTTTTCATTTTTAACCTCAAGATACAAAATATTAGTTTTATATCTTGAGGTAAATAACCGTCTAAAAATACTTTAGATTAGTTATTATTTCTTACGTTTAGGTAACCATGCCCAGAGCATTTGGCATTGAATTGGTTCATTGCCTGCATCATCAATCACAGTAACAGGAATCACAAGTTCGCCTTTCTCATTATCTGCAATAAACTTTTGTTGTTCAACAGACAATGTTGCTGTAGCAGTCAAACCGCCTTCAACCACTTTTAAATAATCTACATGTAATGATTTGATTAATAAAATTCGATTATCGGGAATATGTAAACCGGTTAGAAAACCTGTTGCAGTTTCTGCTAAAAGAGCCATAGCCGCAGCGTGGACGCCTTTAATATGATTCTGCATATTTTTTTGGTTATCTAAACGGACAGTAACGTGGTTTGAGTCTATTTCCAGATAGCGGATATTTGCTGTACCCACCATTGGTACGATACGACCAAACGCCTTGCTCCAAAGCGTGCTCCGAATGCCTTTAGGGAATTTTGAAGTTGCTTTTACCAGTTTTGATAGACGGTTGGATTGAGACATGGGATTACCTTAGCTTTAAATGGCCGACAAGATATTAATCTTTAAAGTTATTAAACTGTAATGGCACACCGAATTGTTGTTCACGTAAAAAAGTCATGACTTGTTGTAAGGTGTCACGCTTTTTATCAGTCACACGAATTTTGTCGCCTTGAATAGAAGATTGCACTTTAACGCCACTTTCTTTAATGGCTTTATTAATTTTTTTTGCAGTATCAGAGTCAAGACCATCTTTAAGTTTAATGACTTGTACAAAGTTTTTGCCTGAAGCCGCAGCTTTTTGTGGATCAAGTGCTTGAACATCAATTTTACGTTTATAAAAATGATTTTCTAACATGTTATAAACTTGTTCACACTGGAAATCACTTTCGGTACTGATTTTGATTTCTTTATTTTTTTCATTTAATTCGATAGAAACATCGTGACCACGGAAGTCAAAGCGTGTTGCAATCTCTTTTTGTGTGTTTTGTACAGCATGATTAACTTCAAATAACTCTAATTCAGAGACAATATCGAAAGAAGGCATAGTTTAGACCTTTACAAAGTGAAAGAATATTTGAGATGCTAAGAGGGTTTTCTTCATTTGCCAAGTGTTGTTTACATCAAAGGAGTGCACAATGATCCGTAAACAAGAAATTACAACATTTGAATTCCCAGAAAATGCTGTTATCTGGGATGTCCGTGATACTAATGCTTATGCAGAAGGGCATGTTAAAGGTGCGGTGAATCGCCCAATTAATGATTTGAATGCTGATATTTTGAACCAGGTCTCTGCGGGTCAGCCGATTTATATTTTATGTGGTGGTGGTAGCAAAGCTCCTCGTGCAGCTGAGAAACTAGAAGGATTGGATGCCTCGCGTGAATATGTCGTGCTGATGGGCGGGACACGTGCAGCTCGTGATGCTGGCTTGCCTCTAGAGCAGGGCGCATAAAAAAAGCACCTTCGGGTGCTTTTTTATTGAAGTGAATTATTGCGGTTTAAAATAAGGCTTTTTAGGTTTCACTTTCTTTTGGAACCGTTGAGGATTCAATTTTTGTAATAAGTGGTCTGGTACTGGACAAGCTTCTCCTAACATTTGAGCAACTAAGATTTCACTGCACAGCGGGGCAAATAAGAACCCTTTAGAGCCAAGCCCAGCAAAAGTAGCAATTCGGCTATTGTCCTGCATTTTTCCAACCAGCGGAAAATAATCCAAGCTTTGTGCCCGTATGGATGCACGCCCTTGCCATATCGAAGGTGACGGTAACTTTTCAGCATATTCAGGGAATACGTTGTGGATTAATTCAAAGTTATGTACATGATCTTCGGGAAGTACATCTTGATCTTCACGATTTGGGTAGAAAGACGCACCTAAAATCATCAGCGAGGCATCAAGTTGCATGCAATAGCCGCCATAGCTATAAGCTTCATTTAAAGGCAGGGGAGCAAACGTATTATCAACCCAGCTCACTTGTCCACGTATTGGTTTTAACTGTGGATAGCTGTCAAATAAAGCAGCACTTTCTCGAGCACAGCACACAACGACATGATCTGCTTCTGCAATAATTTGATTGTCGGTGTGCAATTGAACTTTATTTTCAGAAGAAACAAGTGCTGTGACATGGGCAATTTTGAGATTGATACATGGATGCTGCAAAATTTCATCACGTAATTGATGTGGTGAAACGGAACCAGCCTCAGTTAGTAATATGCTTGAGTAATCAGTTTCAAGTGAGCTCACTGAGTTGGTAACAACTTGAGCTGGATACTGATTTACCAAATCTAGAAGTTCTTCTGCATTTTTCAATGCAATTTGTTGAATTTGAAGTGGACGGAATGCATTAAAATTTTTATAAAAATTTAAAGCATGTTGCCAACTTAAGGTCATGAGATGTTCATGACTTTGTTCAATTGGGCATAGTTTCGGATTAAGTAATGCCAAAGGATTTCCAGAGGCACCCAATAGTGCCTTGGTTTGCTCGTATAAGGTCACTTGGTGGCCACGTGCTGCAAATGCCCACGCCGTGCTTAAACCTGCTACACCAGCCCCTATAATCGCAATATGCTGTTGCTCTGTAGCCAATGTATGAGTTTGCCCTAATTCTGTGGAACCTTCATCAGATTCAGGCAGATTCCAGACTGCTTTGAGCATTTCTCGTTTATGGCCAAAACCACGTGGACGAGAAATATCAATACCATGTGCTTTGAGTCCACGTTTTAGAATGCCAGCAACACTAAAAGAGGCAAAGGTAGTGCCATAACCTGAAAGACGGACAATATTATTTAAAACATTTTGTTCCCACATGTCTGGGTTACAAGATGGTGCAAAGCCATCTAAAAACCAGGCATTCACAGCTTTAGTTTTAGCCATGCTTGGGAAAATTTCTTGCGCATCTCCAAGCCATAAATCGATGCTAAAACGTTCTTTAGGAAAAGTTAAACGATGACATCCAGCAATAGGCAGGGGATATTGTTCAATTAACTGCTCTGCAAGTGGTTTAAGTTCATCCCAGACATTTAAAGCGCGAATAAGATCAGCTTTACTTAATGGAAATTTTTCCACGCTAATTGCATGTAAATGGCTTTGATTATCAGGACGAACTTGCCGCCAAAGTTGCCAGAGTGCAAGAATATTTAAACCTGTACCAAAACCGGTTTCTCCTACACTGAAATATTCAAAATCTTTTAGATTAGCTAATCGTTCTGATAAGTCATTACCATTTAGAAAAACATGTCGTGTTTCAAGTAGGCCATTATCTTTAGAGAAGTAGACATCACCAAATTGTTTAGAAATGGGAATCTCGATACCATCGACAAATTCCCAGTCCAGCTCTGCTGTTTGGATACGGTTTGATACGTTCATTGAATTTAATAGATCGCTTGGTATTACCACTGGCGTCGACGTTTTGTATGAATATAACTAGCAATAAAGAAACCTAGCAATACACCACCCGCTAAGGTAACAGCGCCATATAAAAACATTTGCGCACTTCGTTCGCTTTGTAAGACTTGAACCTGAACAGAGAGATTATCATTTTTTAGCTGTAACTCTTGGTTCTGGGCCAATGCTTCAAGGTTGGCATGTTCTAGCTGTTTTAAGCGAGATGCTTGATCTTGAACCAGGGCTTTGATTTTTGCGTCTTGCTGTTGCTTGTTCTTTGCGAGCTGTTCTGCTGTAAGTGGTTGTGTTGCAGTTGGTGCTGTCGTCGCTGCAGTTTTGGCTCCAGTTGAAGATGTTGGAGCTGGTTTAGCGGCTTGAGTTGAAGGCGCACTTGGGGAAGGAGTTGCTGGTGTCGCAGCAGGTTCAACTGCTCCAGCAGTTGAACATATCAAACACAAGCCAAGAAAGCTTTTGATTGCAAGCTGCATGCGATTACCCTTTTGGAAATGCTTTATTAAACGGTTTTACATCAACGTGAGCATAAATGCCTTCTTTAAGAAATGGTTCTTCTTTTAACCATTCATCTAATGCTTCGCGACTGTCGAATTCAACAATCATGGTGCTACCATAGAAGCCTGCTTGCGGATCATTAGGATCTTTTGGCATAGCACCCGCTGTAACAAGGCGGCCTTCATCATCGAGTTTTTGTAAGCGTTCGATATGCTGAGGGCGTACTGCCAAGCGTTTTTCTAAAGTTCCTTCGTTATCGGTACAGCTTAGAACAAAAAAAGGCATGTAATCGTATCTCTATAATCAATCAGGAAGCATTTTAAGCATCTGGTGACTTAAAATGTTTGCGTAAAATAATGAACTGAATAATGATAAATGAAAACATCACGATCATGTCACCAAATGCAGTAAATTCGCCCCAATATTTTCCACCGTGAAATAAAAACGCGAAGAATATATGCAGACAAGACATCACGACAAACATCGCAGCCCAAGCAAAATTGAGGTTTTTCCAACCTTTTTCACTCAAATCTAAAATCGGGTCAAATAAGCGTTGAATGAGTGGTTTACGATCTTTACCAAACCAAGGTGAAATCAAGAATGCGCCTGCAAAAACTAAATTTAAAATCGCAGCTTTAAGACGAATATAGAAGTCGTCACTTAACATGAGGGTGATACCACCAAAAATGACAGTCATAAACAATACAAACCACTGTTGTTTGTCAAGACGGAATTTTTGGAAAACGAATAGGGCACCATATACCACAAGCATTGAAATAATTAATCCAGTCGTCGCTACAAGAATATTATTATTATCGGCACCACCAGCAGACCCGATCAGTTTGAGTAAAGGATGCTGGGTGTCAGTTGGATCAACTGTTTTATATAAATAGAAGAAAATAATTAATGGAACAAAGTCCAGAAGTGCTTTCATGTTAGAGTATCTGATCAGGTTTGGCGAATGGCATAGTATAAAAGATGCAAGGCATAGATTTACATACACATAGCAATATTTCTGATGGAACTTTGTCTCCGGAATTACTGGTGCAAGCTGCTATAGATGTGAACTTGCATACATTGGCTTTGACTGACCACGATACAATGGATGGGTTACAGCGTGCAAAAATTGCTGCACAAGGTCATGATTTAAATATTATTTCTGGTGTAGAGATTTCTAGTCAATGGTCGCGCCCAACCACTAAGAAGAGTTATGGTGTACATATTGTTGCTTTAAATATGCAAGATGAAGCACCAATTCTAGAAGCATTAGAACAACAAAAAAGAATTAGAGCGCAAAGAGCTAAAGTGATTTGTGAGCTATTAGAAAAATGTATTGGCTTTCAGATTTATGATGATGTTCTTGCTAAAGTAGAACATCAGGCGGATAGGATAACAAGAACTCACATTGCTAAAACATTGGTCGAGAAAAATGTCGTGACTCGTCCTCAACAAGCATTCGATCGTTTCTTAAAAGAAGGAAAACGTGCTTTTGTAAAGTTTGAAGGACTAGGCTTAAAAGAAACGATTGATGTGATTCATCAAAGTAAAGGCTTCGCAGTATTAGCACATCCGACCCGTTATGATTTATCTGCAACTAACGTTCGTTATTTAATTGAATTATTCGCGACATCAGGTGGAGATGCAATTGAGTTACCTCCACCAATGGAACCTCTATCTACTCGCCAGATGATTGATCGAATGATTGAACAATATCAGTTGGCAGTTTCAATTGGCAGTGATTTTCATGGTGAAAATATGCCATGGATTAAACTCGGAAATACGCCTAAACCCACTGATAAGCAGTATGGGATTTGGGAACGTTTTGTTTAAACTTTTTATAGTAAGTTGTTATCTTGAGCCTGAATTGGCGGTGGGGTAGGTTTACCGAGAGTCCCTAATAGTTCAATCTCGATACTACGTACCATTGCATCTAGCGGTAAATCATTACTTTGAGTACCGAAGGGCTCTTCAATTTCAGAGCTTAGCGCATCTAGACCTAAAAATGTGTATGCCAAAATTCCGACGAGTAAAGGTGTTGCTAATCCAAGCAATGAACCCAGACTAAACGGCAACATAAAACAGAAAAAATAGACTGTGCGGTTAAGTAAAACTGAATAAGCAAATGGAATAGGTGTATTGGCAATTCGGTCACAGCCAGTTTGTACGACGCTTAAGTCGGCAACATTCTTATTCATTTGTGCATAAATGATGTCAGAAATTTCGCCTTCTTTAAGTGCCTGCAACAATTCCCAGTGAATGAGACTGAGCGTGTACTGAGGGGCATTATTTTGTTGGTAGAGTTGAGTGAGTGCTTGCTGACTCATACCACTGGTTTGAATCAACTCAGTTGGGTTCGCCGTCTGACGACGTAAACGGTCACGCAATACATTAGCAAAAACAATCACATGTTGAATAACACGCTCACGGCGAGCTTGAGTTAAAATACGGCAGTCACGGTCAAAATGGCGTGAAGTTGCGATTAGAACGCCCCATAATTTTCGGGCCTCCCACCAACGGTCATAACACGCAGTATTTTTAAATCCTAGGAAGATTGAAAGTACGACACCAATGAGCGTGAAGCCAACCAAAGGAATCTCTGGAAAGCGATAAAGATTGATGTACTCCACTCCACCAATGATTGCCGAGATCAGCATCACAACGCCTAGGGATGGCAAAATTTTGGGTAAAATTGTGCCTCGCCAAGAGAATAAAACTTTGAAAATACTAGGCTGTTCCCGAACAATCATTTTATTTTAAACGTCGCTATTTTTGTTTTGATCTTCTAGGCTTAGTGGTACTTTGTCAATATCATTGAAATGATATTGTTGCTGGGTTGAGCAGTTGTTGTTCAGCAAAGGAAAAGCTCCCTTCTGGTGAGATAATAAAATGGTCAAGCAAACGAATTTCGACAAGCTGACAAGCCTGTTCAAGTTGCTGAGTTAAGGCAATATCTTCGGAAGAAGGCTGCGCTGAACCAAATGGATGATTGTGTGCAATAACGAGCTGGCAAGCATGTTGCTGTAAGGCGTAGCGTAGGGTTTGATTGACCGAGACTGCGCAATGCTGAACTGAACCAAAGAATAGCTTTTTAAAATGAAGCTTTCTTAATTCGGGATCTAGGCACAAAACAGCAAAGACTTCTTGTTTTTCGCCTTTTAATTCATAACGCAGATAATCCAAAACTAAATCTGATGAATGAAGGCTGATATTATTTGTCTGGAAGTGATGATCGAGATAACGCCGTCCAAGTTCTTTGACTGCCAGTAATTGTGAATATTTCGTTGCCCCAATGCCATTAAATTGAGTTAACTCACTAAATGAGGCATCAAACACGGCATTAAGATTACCGAAGTGCTGAATGAGTAAACGAGATAACTCGACTGCTGAATGTTGCCTTGAACCTGAGCGAAGAAAAATCGCGAGTAGCTCAGCATCTGATAAACTTTGTGGACCTTGTTGTAATAACCGTTCTCTTGGCCGTTCTTGTTCAGGCCAATTTTTAATAGAAGTATTCATATTCCCCAGCATTATTCGCTTAAAATTTTATTTTGTTTGCCCAATCAATCTTGGGTCTGCGCGTATTTAATGCTATTGTGAGCGCCACTGCAACAGAAAGGTATCCTGTTCGTGAGCTTTGATCTAAGTGTTATTCCTCATAAAAACATTGTTTTAGCTGTTACTGGCGGAATTGCTGCCTATAAAAGTGCTATCTTAGTCCGCCGCCTCAAAGATTATGGCTTTGACGTGCGAGTGGTGATGACACATGGTGCTCAGGCATTTATTACACCACTAACTTTTCAGGCTCTTTCTGGTAATCCTGTTCATACTGAACTTCTAGACCCTGCGGCTGAAGCGGGTATGGGACATATTGAATTAGCACGTTGGGCTGATTTATTACTAGTCGCACCTGCAAGCTGTGACACATTGGCTAAATTTGCGAATGGTTTGGCAGATGACTTGCTCAGTACAGTTTTTTTGGCAACAAAATCTCCTGTCTGGGTAGCTCCGGCGATGAACCAGCAAATGTGGGCTGCTAAAGCTACACAACGTAATTTGCAAACCTTGGTCGAAGATGGCGTGCATGTGATCATGCCGGATGCGGGTGAGCAGGCTTGTGGTGATGTTGGCTTAGGCCGTATGCCTGAGCCAGAAGAAATTGCTCGCCAAGTCGCTGGCTATTTCCATCAAGCTCAACGTGCCATCGCTGAGAAATTTGGGCTGTTGGCAGGTAAGCGAGTAGTTATTACTGCTGGGCCAACACGTGAAGCGATTGACCCTGTCCGTTATATCTCAAACCATAGTACTGGAAAAATGGGCTTTGCTTTAGCCGCTGCTTGTTATGCTGCTGGCGCGCAAGTGACTCTGATTGCGGGACCTGTAAGTTTAGATACGCCTAATGGTGTTCAACGTGTAAATGTTGCCTCAGCACGACAAATGCTCGATGTCAGTATGAGTTCACTAGAAACAGGCTGCGATATTTTTATTGCGACTGCGGCAGTTGCAGACTATCGCGTAGCAGAAGTTGCTGAGCATAAAATTAAAAAAGCAGGGGATGAGTTGAATGTTTCCCTTGTCAAAAATCCGGATATTGTGGCAACAATCGCAGGTCAGGAAAAACGTCCATTTATGGTGGGCTTTGCAGCCGAAACGCAAAATGTTGAAGAATATGCGGCAGGTAAACTTGTTGCTAAAAAATTAGACATGATTGCGTGTAACGATGTATCACGTGCTGATATTGGGTTTGCTTCTGATGAGAATGCGATGACAGTTTTCTTTGCTGAAAGCTATCACATGAAAAAGCGTGAGTTGGAGAAAGCATCTAAACAGGAAATTTCTCAACAATTGGTTGAAGCTATTTCAGATGCATTACGCCGTAAATAATTTTTGAATCAAATAAAAAAACCGCGAATGAATCGCGGTTTTTTTTATTTGTCTTGTTTTAGACAGCTTAAGGAATTTCATCCTCAAATTCAGGCTTAACCTGAACAATGAAGTCTTGACGGTTAAGACCACGCCATAATGCAAATGCAGTACCGATATAAATCGAAGAATAAGTACCGACAAATACACCAACAAACATTGCCACAGAGAACCAGTGTAGACCATCACCACCTAAGAACATCATAGCTAGAACAACCAGCAATAAAGTCATTGATGTATGAATGGTACGACGTAAAGTCTCAGTTAACGCAATATCGACGATTTCACGAGGAGTCGCACCGCGAATTTTACGGAAATTTTCACGAATACGGTCTGACACTACAATGTTATCGTTAAGCGAGAAACCAATAACAGCAAGTACCGCAGCTAACACTGTAAGGTCAAATGGCCATTGGAATAATGCAAAAGCACCAATAATAATGATGATGTCGTGGAATAAAGACATTACGGCACCCATCGCGAGTTTAAACTCAAAGCGAATGGTTACGTAGATCAACATTAAGATAAGTGCAAGTGCAACGGCACCAGCAGAACGGACATAGAGTTCATTACCAACTTGACCACCAACAGAGTCCACTTTATGAACTTCGGCAGCATTATTTGGTAACTGCACTGCTTTAGTAATCGCATTACTAAGGTCTTCAACCTTAACTTCTTGTACTGGCATACGCACAAGTAAGTCTTTATTACTACCTAAGGTTTGTACTACAGCATCTTTAAAACCAGCTTTATCGAGTGCCTGAATAACTTCAGACTGATTGGCTGGTTGAGCATAGTTAAGCTCAGCTGAAACACCACCTGTAAAGTCCAAACCGAGGTTAAGACCTTTAGTCGCAATAAAGAAAATACTTGCCAAAGTAATAAGGATCGAGAAGATCGCCGCAGGTTTGGCAATCTTCATGAACGGGATGATTTTTGCATCATCCGGACGACCATATTGTTTTGAATCTTGTTGAGTCACTTTAGTCATCATCGATCTCCTTAAATGCTCAACTTTTTCAAATTACGACGTTTGCCATAAATGATTTGTACGATTGCACGAGTTACTGTAATTGCAGTAAACATCGAACAAATAATACCGATCATTAATGTCACGGCGAAACCTTTGATTGGGCCTGTACCAATTGCAAACAGAATGAATGCAACGAGGAACGTGGTTAAGTTCGAGTCAAAAATGGTGTTATAGGCTCGATCATAACCGGCCACAATGGCCTGTTTGGGTGAGGCCCCCCAGAGCATTTCTTCTCGGATACGCTCACATATCAATACGTTCGCATCGACCGCCATACCAATGGTAATAACGATACCGGCAATACCCGGTAAGGTGAGGGAAGCTCCAATCCATGACATCACAGTTAAAATCATTGCCAAGTTAAACACAAGAGCAAAGTTCGCGATTAAACCGAATACGCGGAAGAAAACCACCATCCAGATTGCAACGAGCAAGAAGCCGATTTGAGTAGACAATACACCTTTATCAATGTTTTCTTGACCAAGGCTTGGACCTACTACACGCTCTTCAACAAAGTACATTGGCGCAGCCAAAGCACCAGCACGAAGCATTAATGCAAGTTCAGATGCTTCTTGAGGAGAACTTAAACCGGTAATACGGAAAGTCGAACCTAAAACAGCTTGAACTGTTGCTGCATTAATGACTACAGACTCAGTATATGGCGTACGAACTTCTGTTTGTGCACCAGTTTTTGGATCTGTGACATAGTTAATTTTTTGCTTGTTCTCGATGAACAATACCGCCATGCGTTTACCAACTGCATTACGGGTTGCATCGGACATTAGCTTACCGCCAGCGCTGTCGAGCGTGATATTTACTTCGGCACCGCCAGAGTCCTGACTAAAGCCAGAGCTTGCATTTTGAACACGCTCACCAGTCAAGATTCGGTTACGTTGCAACAAGAGTTGACGACCACTATCTAAAGACTCATAAGCAAAAACTTCTGTGCCCGGAGGTAAAGGTTGACCATTATATTTACCCGTATATGGATCGATATATTGATCATTTAAGTCAGAAACTAAACGGAATTCGAGGTTCGCAGTACGCCCTAAAACACGTTTAGCTTCAGCTGTATCTTGTACACCTGGTAATTCAACAACAATACGGTTGCTACCCTGACTTTGTACCAATGCTTCTGCAACACCAAGTTCGTTAATACGATTACGTAATGTTGTTAAGTTCTGATTTACCGCATATGACTGAATTTCTTGGCGACGTACATCAGTATAAGTAAGCTTTAAAGTAGAACCTGTAGAGCTTGCTAATGCCTGTTGGGTATATTCATTCCCATTACGACGTAAAAAATCCATTGCTGCATCACGGTCAGCATTGTCAGCAAATTGAACAGTGATCACATTATTTGTTAATGCAAGACTGTTAAATTTGATCTTGTTTTCACGGAACTGACGACGCAAATCGGTGGCAGAGGTTTCCATACGTTGGGCAACGGCTTTGTCCATATCTACTTCAAGCAAGAAGTGGACACCACCACGTAAGTCCAAACCAAGTTTCATTGGTTTTGCCCCAATCTTTTGCAGCCATTCCGGTGTGGTTGGTGCAAGGTTTAGGGCGACAACATATTCATCACCTAAGTCACGACGTAATACTTCTTTTGCCTTTAACTGTGCTTCAGATGAACTGACACGCAATAGGGCAGCATTATTTGTAAAAGTATTGTCATGGCTCGCAATATTTGCTGTTTTTAAAATTTGCTCTGCTTTTTTCACCACACTTTGATCAATTTGGGTACCAGCTTTGGCACCGGAAATTTGAACAGCGGGCTCATCCGGATATAGACTCGGCAGTGCGTATAATGTACTGATTACCAGAACAACCAGAATCAGTAAATATTTCCATGCAGGGTAACGCATTCGCTTTCTTCTTAAATGAAAAAGCCGTGCTAAAGCACGACTGTTTTATGATTAAAGGTTATTTAGAGTGCCTTCAGGTAATACTGAAATTACGCTGGCACGCTGAATTTTTACTTCTACACCACGGCTAAGTTCAACAACTGCATAGTCACCTTCAATTTTGGTTACTTTGCCCATTAAACCACCAGCAAAAACAACTTCACTACCCACACCTAAGCTCTCGATCAAAGAACGGTGTTCTTTAGCACGTTTTGCTTGAGGGCGCCAAATTAAGAAATAAAAGATTGCAACGAATACGACAATCATCAAGATGTTTGGCAAAATACCATTAGTTGGGCCAGCTGCCGGTGCTGCATGAGCAGCAGAAATTAAAAAGCTCATTTTGATTTCCTAAAGTTAAAAATATGAGTCAGATAACTGACATAATCCTAATTCGTTTTGCAATTTACCTTGTCTTGAGGTTGAGCGCAAATCTGGCTTATTCATCAACCGGACATGGTGGAACTTCTAAACCACGACGGGCATAAAAGTCCTGAACAAATTCATCAAATGTGCCATTGTCTAATGCATCACGCATACCTTCAGTCAAACGTTGGTAATAACGTAAGTTATGAATAGTACCGAGCATAGATGCCAACATTTCTCCACATTTTTCAAGGTGGAATAGATAAGCGCGGGTAAAGTTTTTACAAGTGTAGCAATCGCAATGTGGATCGAGTGGACTCTGGTCATGGCGATATTTGCTATTACGAATACGTACCAGACCATCAGTGACAAAATAATGACCGTTTCGAGCATTACGAGTCGGCATTACGCAGTCAAACATATCGACACCGCGGCGCACCGCTTCAACGATATCTTCTGGTTTACCAACGCCCATCAAATAACGAGGTTTGTCATGTGGCATTTTATTTGGTAGATAATCTAAAACTTTGATCATCTCTTCTTTAGGTTCACCTACAGATAAACCTCCAATTGCGTAACCGTCAAAGCCGATTTCTAAAAGGCCATTTAAAGACTCATCGCGTAAGTCTTCATACATGCCACCTTGAATAATGCCAAATAACGCATTGTGATTTTTGAGCTCATCATGGTGATGAGTTTTACAACGTTTTGCCCAGCGCAAAGAAAGTTGCAATGATTTTTGAGCTTCTTCATGTGTCGCAGGGTAAGGCGTACACTCATCAAAAATCATGACGATGTCAGAGTTCAAGACCTGCTGAATTTCCATAGAAATTTCAGGTGATAAAAATACTTTTGAACCATCAATCGGTGAGCGGAAGGTAACACCTTCCTCTTTGATTTTGCGCATTGCGCCAAGACTAAAAACCTGGAAACCGCCAGAGTCAGTCAAAATTGGCTTATTCCATTTAATAAAGTCATGCAAACCACCGTGTTCTTTAATCACTTCAAGACCCGGACGCAAATATAAATGGAACGTATTTCCTAAAATAATTTGTGCCTGAATGTCTTCGATGTCACGAGGTAACATGCCTTTGACTGTGCCGTAAGTCCCCACTGGCATAAAAACAGGTGTTTCAACAACACCATGTTCTAAAGTTAAACGACCACGACGGGCGCGCCCCGACTGACCTAATTTTTCAAACTTCATCTAAAAATCCTGAACACGAGCAGAGGCGAAGAAACAGTTCGCTGCTAAAAAGAGGGCTATTTTCCTTGATTCTGCGACGTAGTTCTACTACTAAATGTAGCCGTTATATAAAAAGGTGGGGGAAACTAAGGATAGATTTTATGACATAGATATTTTAATGAAGGAAATATCTAGAATTTAGGCTTTTAAAAAATTATAAACGGTTTGGCAAAGCTAATCGATATTGCTAAATATTTACATCCTTTAATAGAGGATGTGTATAGATGATTAACAATATCGATCAGAATTTTAATTTTTAAACTTCTAATTTATCAATCAGCATTGCATCGCCATAGCTAAAGAAACGATAGCGGCTTTTAACTGCATGTTCGTAGGCAGCCAAAATGTTGTCTCTATTTGATAGCGCTGATACCAACATGAGCAGGGTAGACTCTGGTAAATGGAAGTTAGTAATTAAACGGTCTACGATGCAGAACTCGTAACCTGGATAGATAAAGATTTGTGTGTCGCCAGTCCAAGCTGCAATTTTACCGCCATGAGCTTGAGCTGCACTTTCTAAAGCACGTGTCGCGGTTGTACCAATGGCAATCACTTTATTGCCGCGTGCTTTAGTCGCCAAAATTAAATCAATAGTTTCTTGAGGAACATCACACCATTCACTGTGCATGACATGATTGGTAATGTCATCAGTACGAACAGGCATAAATGTGCCAGCACCGACGTGTAAAGTCACAAAAGATTTTTGAACATTTTTTTGCTCTAACTTTGCTAGTAACTCTTCGTCAAAGTGCAAACTCGCAGTAGGAGCGGCAACACTGGCAATTTTTTCGGGATTATGGAAAACCGTTTGATAGCGTTCAGTGTCAATTTCTTCTGCTTCACGGTTAAAGTAAGGTGGAATAGGTAACTGGCCATATTGCTCAAGAACAGGCAAGATCGGCTGTGAAAACTCAACCACAAATAAATTTTCGTGACGGCCACGTACAATCACAGGAATATTATCTGCACCGACGAAAAGCTCTGCACCTGCTTTAGGTGAGTTGCTAGATTTGATATGACAATACGCCGTGGTGTGATTCAGCATACGCTCAACCAAAATCTCAATAGCACCGCCTGTAGAGCGTTTTCCTTTAAGTCGAGCTTTCATGACCTTGGTGTCATTAAGCACCAACAAATCACCCTCTTCGAACAGATCGATAATGTCTGTGAACATGTGATCGTGATATTGACCCTTTGAATCTAGGTGCAATAACCGTGAAGCACTACGTGATGCAAGTGGGTAACGGGCAATAAGTTCATCAGGTAATTCAAAGGAAAAGTCAGACAGTTGCATATTTGAGAAAAAACACCACAAAAATTGGGCCTAGTATAAACTTTTTCGCTTTTTTATGGCTGTGCTTCTGACCTAAATCATGAAAAATGTTTAAATGATCTAAAAGTGAACGATAATATTCACTTAGGGTTTGACAAGTTTTACAAACGCGCTAATATACGCAACACAAACATACTTCCTCTCCCGAGGTGGTGAAATTGGTAGACGCGGCGGACTCAAAATCCGCTGTCAGAGATGACGTGTCGGTTCGAGTCCGACCCTCGGGACCATATTCAGAATCGTAAGATTCTACGAAAACCCCTAAACTAACGGTTTAGGGGTTTTTTGTTGGGTATAAAAAAGTGGATAGAGCTTAAGAAATTATTATTTGATCCCGAGGGTCGGACTCGAATTTCTAGCTATAAATTTAGAGCTTATAAAAAATCTTTCATTTTTTAAGCTTAAGAAGTTCTTCTTTAAATACCAAACATCTTTGATAAAAGCGAAACTGAGCAAGAATCTAAACTCTTATTCAACTAATATTTTTGACCATCTTTTAATAATATTATGAACTCGCATTTCTAACATCTTACAACTGTCTACCTTCAAATATTTGTTGTATTTTCCTCAAGCATACCCACTTTATGTATCTGAAAATCTTTAATTGAAACTTCACATTTCTATTTTGAAAAGAACGTTGCTCTTTTAATGTACTGTGTTAAAGTTTGTAGTAGATCATAATGATTATAAGTACATTTATTGAGAGCGGTTCCGACCAAAAACGACATAATCTGTGAGGCGGGCAATGACATTCCAACGTTTAGAACTAAATCAGGTTGAGCAGTTAAGTGCTTGTAGGATATCTCTGTTGCTTGGATTAAATGCCGAGCAGAACTACATCGAACAATTTTTCCGGTTTAGTCTTCGTCTTTTGAATTGTAAAAAAGCCTTATTGACTTTTAATCAGGAACCTTACTTTTGGCACCGTTGCCCTGAAGGCATGACGGCAATCTCGTTTAAACCATCAAAGCATTTAAAACAGTGCTTCGCCAAACAACAGGTCATTAATCACTTACATCCTTCATATCAAAATTTAATCAACTATTTAAAAGAATTAAATATTGAGTGCAGCAGGGCACTGGCCGTGCATCTTTTACACCCTGATAAAACCTCGATGGGCTTTGCTGTCTTTTTTGATGACGATGCTGCAACGTTTGAAGATGATGATATTCAATTGTTGCTCGATTATTGTTCTACTTTTATGCAGCAAGTTGAGTTGAAGTTTAACTATGAAGAGTTAAACGAACTCTATGAACAACAGGTAGCGATTAATTCGAGTAAGACGAAATTCTTTTCGATTATCTCACATGACTTACGGGCACCGTTTCATGGATTGCTTGGATTTTCTGAGGTACTCGCCAAAGAGCGAGAAACTTTAGATGAATCGAGTATTCAAAATATTGCAGATTATTTATATGACACCTCACAATCGACCTATAACTTGCTTGAAAGTTTGCTGACATGGGCGATGGCCGAGGGAGGGCGTTTTGTCTATCACCCGATTAACTTTAAACTTAGACAAGTCAGCAATATCGTTTGCGATGTACTGCATACATTAGCTTTAAAGAAAAATATTGAACTGGTTAATGGTGTTCCAGATGATTTAAACATCTACGCCGATATCAATATGATGACCTCTGTAATTCAGAACTTGGTGTCAAATGCGTTGAAATTTACCGACGTTGATGGATCAGGCAAAGTCTTTATTGAAGCTCAACAAGCGGATACAAATGTAGAAATTACTGTTCGAGACACAGGTCTGGGCATGACCGAGCAACAAATAGCAAATTTATTCCATCCACGTATTACCGCTAGTTTTAAAGGCACTGCAGGTGAAAAAGGTGCCGGCTTAGGTTTGAGTCTTTGCAAGCGTTTTGTCGAGATTAATCAGGGGCAAATTACTGTTAGCTCCAAAGAAGGGGTAGGAACGACATTTAAGGTTCTATTACCTTCAGCTCAAGAAAGTCATGAGGTACATACCGAACATTATTCTTCATCAGAAGCAAAATTAGTCTAATCCCTTTTCCTAACACTACTCGAACTGCTATAACTAAAAACAGAGTACGAGGAAAAGAGCTTTTTATATGAATGCGGAGCAGTTACAAAAAACATTGCGTGCCAGTCAGTATGCAGAACAAGTTTTAGGTTTGCATCAAGCTGTTTTAGAACAAGATTATCAAATAGATCAATTTACTGCACCGCTCTCGACCGAACAGATTTACCAATTTGTACAGACCACGCTAGATGGGATTGGTGATGAAACGCTTTGGATGCGCGGAATGCGCATTTTACGTAGCCGTTTAATGTTCCGCTGGATTTGGCAGGATGCCAATCAACTGACCGATGTGGTCACACTCACTCGCGAACTTTCTGATTTTGCAGATGCTAGTATCTGTGCTGCAAAAGATTTTGCGCGTGTCGCACTTGTGGCGAAACATGGGGAACCGATAAGTTACTCTGGTAAAGTTCAAGATTTAATTGTGGTTGCCATGGGTAAACTTGGTGCTCAAGAGCTTAACTTGTCGAGTGATATCGATTTGATTTTTGCCTTTGATGAGCAAGGTGAAACCAATGGCCGCAAATGTATTGATGTACAGCAGTTTTGTATTTTGTGGGGACAAAAACTCATTTATTTACTTGAGCACATTACTGCCGATGGTTTTGTGTTTCGAGTCGACATGCGCTTGCGCCCTTGGGGGGATGGCTCGGCATTAGCGATTAGTCATGCCGCTTTAGAAAAATATTTAAGTCAGCATGGTCGTGAATGGGAACGTTATGCGTGGATTAAAGCCCGTGTAGTGACTGGAGGTAAAGAAGGGCAGGATTTGTTAGAAATGACACGTCCTTTTGTGTTCCGCCGTTATGTCGATTACACCGCTTTTGCTGCTATGCGTGACATGAAAGCCATGATTGAGCGTGAAGTGTTACGTCGTCATATTGAGGATGATATTAAACTTGGGGCGGGTGGTATTCGCGAAATTGAGTTTATTGTTCAGGTCTTTCAGCTTATTTACGGCGGTTCTAAACGTGAGTTACAAGACCGTCAATGTTTAGTCAGTCTTGAGCACATTGGGGAAGCTGGCTTATTAGAAAAACAAGCTGTATTAGAGCTTGAAGATGCTTACCTATTCTTACGCCGTGTTGAACATGCAATTCAAGCTCTAAACGATCAACAAACCCAATTATTACCAGAAGAATTGGACTTAAGACAACGCATTATAGATACCTTAGGTTTTACGAGCTGGAATGAGTTTCTCTGTGTTCTTAATGAAAAACGTCAAAAGGTAAAAGTTCAATTTAAGCAACTGATTGAAGATACCAGCTCTAATGCCGCAACTGAAAATTTTGGGCAGTTAGAGCAGCAATTAGATGAAGTGCTGGATGACAATGCGAAAAATCTGATTCATGAGTTTTGGCATGGTCATGCACTTAAAAAACTTCCTTCAAATGCTGTGCAGCGTTTAAAAACATTTTGGCCTCATTTAATTGAAGCGATCTTACAGTCTGAACAACCTCAAACTGCATTGTTGCGTTTAATGCCACTGATTGAATCAGTCATGCGTCGAACCGTGTATTTGGTGATGCTGATTGAAAGTAAGGGCGCATTGCAGCGCTTAGTGAAAATGGCGACGGTGAGCCCGTGGATTTGTGAAGAGTTAACGCAATATCCAGTACTGCTGGATGAGTTCTTATCGATGGATTTCGAGTTGCCAAAGCGTAAGGACTTAGAAGACTCATTACGTCAGCAGTTACTTCGTATTGAGATTGATCAGGTTGAAGACCAAATGCGAGCACTTCGCCTGTTTAAAAAGAGCAATGTGTTAACTGTTGCTGCAAGTGATGTGTTAGCTGAAAGTCCATTAATGAAAGTCTCTGATGCATTGACTGATATTGCTGAAGTCAGTGTAAACGCAACTCTCCATTTAGCTTATCAGACCGTGGCGAAGCGTCATGGTTACCCATGTGATGTTGATGGAAAACGCTGCTCTCTAGACTACAAAGCTTTTGCTGTCATTGGTTATGGCAAAGTGGGTGGTATTGAGCTGGGCTATGGTTCTGACTTAGACCTTGTCTTTATTCATTATCTAGATGAGCAAGCTGATACGGATGGAACCAAGTCAATTAGTGGCTTTGAATTTGCTATGCGTGTTGCTCAAAAGTTTATGTCTTTGATGACTACGCAAACGCTAGATGGTCGTGTCTATGAAATTGATACACGCTTAAGACCTTCAGGTGAAGCAGGTTTATTGGTGACAAGTCTGAAAGCCTATGAACACTATCAGTTGAAAAGTGCATGGCTTTGGGAGCATCAGGCATTAGTACGTGCCCGCTCTATTGCAGGTGATGAGGTGCTTTGCCAGAAATTTGAAATATTTCGACGCGAGATATTGACTCAATCTAGAGATGAGGCTTATGTTCGTGAGGAAGTGTTGAAAATGCGTCAGAAAATGAAAGACCACCTAGGTTCGTCTTCTGAACAAAAAAAACATGGTATTTTTCATTTAAAACAGGACGCAGGTGGTATCGTCGATATCGAATTTATGGCACAGTATGCTGTACTTGCATGGAGCGGGACGAAACCCGATCTCGCCCATTATTCTGATAATGTAAGAATATTAGAAGATGCTGCTAAAGCAGACTGCTTATCCAGTGAAGATGCCACAGCATTAATTCGAGCCTATCTTAGTGAACGTGCCGAAAGCCACCGCTTAGCCCTTGCAAATCAATCCATGCAAGTCAGCGCAGCGGACTGGCGTAGTACCCGTGCGGTCGTTTGCAATTTATGGCAAAGATTAATAGACCCAACCGCTTCGGTTGAGTTGGATAGTGAATGATTTTATAACAATTTGGAGTGTTCCATGAATTTGGCTGATCGTGATGGTTTTATTTGGCAAGATGGAAAATTAATTGATTGGCGTGATGCAAAGATTCACGTTTTAACCCATACATTACACTACAGTATGGGCGTATTTGAGGGTGTTCGTGCTTATGAAACGCCTAAAGGTACAGCGATTTTCCGTCTTCAAGACCACACAAAACGTTTGTTAAATTCAGCAAAAATTTATCAAATGAAAGTGCCTTATGATCAAGCAACGCTTGAACAAGCACAAATCGATGTTGTTCGTGAAAATAAATTAGCTTCTTGCTATTTACGTCCACTCATCTGGATCGGTTCAGAGAAACTAGGTATTGCAGCAACAAATAACACGATTCATGCTGCTGTTGCTGCGTGGGCGTGGGGTGCATATCTTGGTGATGAAGCGATGGCGAAAGGTATTCGCGTAAAAACTTCATCATTTACTCACCATCATCCAAACGTGACGATGTGTAAAGCAAAAGCATCTGGTAACTACACATTGTCAATTCTTGCTCATCAAGAAGTTGCACATTCTGGTTACGACGAAGCAATGTTAATGGACCCACAAGGTTATGTGTGCCAAGGTTCTGGTGAAAACGTATTCTTAATTAAAGATGGCGTTTTGCACACTCCAGATATCGCTGGTGGTGCGCTTGATGGTATTACACGTCAAACTGTGATGACAATCGCTAGAGATCTTGGTTACCAAGTTGTTGAGCGCCGTATTACACGTGACGAATTTTATATCGCAGACGAAGCATTCTTCACAGGTACTGCTGCTGAAGTAACACCAATTCGTGAATACGATGACCGTCCAATCGGTTCGGGTACTCGTGGCCCAATTACCACTGAAATCCAAAAAACTTACTTTGATGCGGTTCAAGGTAGAAATCCGAAATATGAACACTGGTTAACTTACGTAAAATAAGTTAATCCGTTAACATAAAAAGGCGAACTTCGGTTTCGCCTTTTTTATTTTTTGGCTTAGGGAGCTTCTATGCATATTGTCTATGTGTCTGATGGTAAGGCAGGGCACCGCTCACAAGCATTAGGCTTGTTTCAGGCAATGCAAAGACAACAGCCAGAAACAACTTTTGAAGAGGTCCTAATTTCTGATTTACCTATTATTTCTTTAATTCAGGCACTTTTCTCTTCAAAAAAATCCTTATTTAAACAAGTGCCTGACTTTGTATTTGGCGTGGGAAGTCACACTCATTTTCGTGTTTGGTTACTCGGTAGAATTTTCAAAAAGGCCAAAACGATTATTTTAATGAAGCCAAGTTTACCTATTGGTTGCTTTGATTATGCTGTTATTCCAGAACATGACGGTATTCACGCCGATAACCATGTGATTGTCACGCGTGGTGCATTAAATCCTATCCGTAATGAAAATCGCCATCAAACCGCGAGAGTTTTAATCGCTTTAGGTGGTTCATCTAAACGACATCAATGGAACCAAAATAAAGTATTAACCAGTGTTCAAAAAATTGTTGAGAATAATCCAGACGCTGAAATTATTCTGACCACTTCACGTCGAACCCCAGCAGAGTTTGTCGATATTTTAAGGCAACAAAGTTTTGCCCAGCATTTACACATATTTCCAGTTGATCAAACACCCCAAGGCTGGATTTTCGAAGAAATGCAAAAAGCAGAAGCAGTTTGGGTGACAGAAGACAGCGTCTCTATGATTTTTGAGGCGCTTACCGCGGGTTGTCGAGTCGGGGTGATGGCAATGGACCGTTTGAAAGACGACCGGATTACGCACTCAGTTGACCAAATGTTAGAATCAAAATTAATCTCACAGCAGACTTATGTTGTACAGTTACCACAACCTTATGCTTTTAAAGAAGCAGACCGTGTGGCAACATATCTTTTAGCAAAATAATGAGTTTGAGATTGTGCTATATATACTGATTTTATTGGTTCTGCTTATCTTCGTATTAAGTTATAAGTATGCTTGGTGGAAGCCGAAAATAAGTTGGAATCAGCCTCGTATATTGATGTATCACATGGTCAGAAACCATATTGATGGTGCTAAATTTAATAAACTTCGTGTGAAACCCGCTGAATTTGAAAAGCAGATTGCCTGGATGAAATCACAAGGATTCCATTTTGTAACTATGCAAGAGTTACAAAATGGTTGGGGGAAACACCCTGCTAAAACAATAGCAATTACATTTGATGATGGTTATTTAGATAACTTACAAAATGCCTATCCAATTTTAGAAAAATATCAAGCAAAAGCAACAGTTTATGTGGTGGTTGACCGTCATGATAGAGATTGGTCAACTTATAAAAAAGAACATCACAATAGTGGTGAACTTATGCGTGAAGCTAAGTTGAATGATGCCCAAGTCAAGCAACTCGCAGACAGTGGGCTGATTGAAATTGGTTCACATACATTGACGCATGCCAATTTAAATAAACTCAGTGATGCCGATTGTTTAAGAGAATTGACTGACTCAAAGCAACAACTTGAGCAATTAATTTGCAAACCCGTGACCAGTTTTGCATATCCATTTGGGATTTATTCAGACCGCGATGTCAAACTGGTAAAACAGTCAGGGTATAGCAATGCTGTAACGACTGTAGAAGGAATTGAAGGCGAACAGCCAGACTTTTTTCAACTACAACGTATTAAAATCAGTGGTAAAGATTCATTATTTGCTGTCAAGCTCCGTTTAAAGCTTGGTAAGCGTGAGGGATAAGCATGAAAATTACTCTTGTAATGGCGAGTGATGAGGAAGGGGGACTAGAAAAGCATGTACTTGAGTTGGCTGCTGGTTTGTCACAATCACATGAAGTATCTTTAATTGCACATCAGAAATATAAAAGTCAGGTGAAAAGTGCGGTGAACTTTGTGGCTTTCGACATGAGTGGTAGCCGTTATAACCCATGGACAAAATATCGGCTTAAAAAATTAATATTGGCGACAGAGCCACAAGTGCTACATGCTCATGCTTCGAAAACAGCAAAACTTTTACAAGGTATATTGAATAGTTTGAATTTTCCATGTGTTGTAACCATGCATGGTGCAAAAAAGAATATTAAAACCTATTTGGCATTTGATCATATTATTTGTGTAAGTAAACGTCTTGCACAAATAGTAGGGCAACCACATAAAGTAAGTGTGGTTTATAATGGGATTTCCTTAAATATAACTGCTCAACCATTTGTAAAGAATAGAAAATTTATTGCAATAGGCCGTTTAAATGAAGTGAAAGGTTTTAATCTTTTATTAGCCGCTTGGCAGAACATTCCTTGTGAATTAACTATTATTGGTGATGGTGAAGAACGGGACAGACTGGAAAAATTGATTAAAGAATATCAGTTAGCTGATCGTGTTAAGCTATATGGTTATAGTAATAATATTCATCCATTGATTGCGGAACATGAAGCCTTAATTGTTTCATCTTTACGTGAAGGCGGTCCTTATACACTTGCTGAGACCTTGTTGCTTGAGCGACCAGTTATTGGTACAAATGTCGGGATGATGTCTGAATTTATTCCCACAGAATTTTTATGTGAACCTAATAATATATTGGCTTTACAGCAGCTCATCCAAAATTATTTAAAAATATCTGATCCAGAGAGTAGTTTTAAAACTGCTTATGTACTAGCACAAGAACAACTTACTTTCACGAAAATGATTGATCATACAGTACAAGTATATCAGTCACTGTTTTCAGTATAGGATTATGTATTGATGACACAACAAAAGGATTTTATTCTTGCATTGACAGATGGTAAACCTGGTCACGAAACTCAAACTCAGGGAATGGTTCAGCTATTGAATCAACAGAAAAACTATCAAGTGGAATGGATTCAACTAAATTTACCTAAGAAATGGTTATACCGTGTTCTTAAGTTTCTGTCCAATTTTTCAATAAATACTCATTGGTTATGCTATTTCCTTGATATGAAAACTATCAAGTCGTTAGAACAGAAACAAGTTGCATATATTGTATCAGCGGGGGGAAATACCTTGCTCGCCAATTTGTTGTTAAAACAACATTTACGCAATAATCAAGCCATTAAAAATTTAGTAGCGAGTTCATTACGAGGAATTCGTGCTGATTTATTCGATGTGGTATTTACCATTCATGATCAACAAGCTACATTGCCACATTACTTTTACTACCCAGTTGCACCTAATAAAATGTGTGCTTTGCCTTTGACACGTGATCAGGCACGTGAGCATTTAGGAATTCACAGTGCTGAATTAGTGATAGCAGTTCTAATTGGTGCGAATACCAAAACAGTCAAAATCGGTGATGCTGTACAATGGGCAACTGTTTTACAACAGATTCGGTTGCAATATCCAACAGCGAGATTATTAGTTACGACATCGCGTAGAACGTCAGTTAATTTCGAAAAAGAGTTACAAGAGCTTACTGAACAGTACGATATTTTTCAGGCAAATGACTTGCTAACATGGGTTGCACAAGGGCAAAGTTGTGATATTAAAGACTACATTAAAGCAGCTGATTGGATTTTAGCGAGCCCAGACTCAACCTCGATGGTTGCAGAGGTTATTATGTCCGGAAGCAAATTGCTAGTACTTTATGATGAAGTTGCAGTACAGGATGTGGCTATCAAACAACAATTAAACTCCTTAGCTCAACAGCGGTGGTTATATTTATTAAATTTTTTAGATGCTCATCAAATTGTTGAGGCTGTCCAAAAATTAAAAGTACAAGACCATACGGGAGAGATGACTCGAAAATTGAATAATATTTTGGGAAAATAAACTAAATATTTAGATTTTATTTTTTAATAATCGCCAACTTGATCATTCAATATATCAAATTCTAGATAAATTTAAAAAATAAAAAGAGCAGGAATCTCCTCTTTTTTATTTTGTTTGCTTTAATAATGCTTTATAAGGAGCAACGAAGCAAATTGATAAAATAAGTTGTATAAGTAGTTTTAGAATATAAATAGGTACAATGTAGAAAGGTAAAGTCTCCAGCGCTGTTATACAGGTTGGCATAATCCGATTATAATAACGACGACGAATAGCTAAAGAAGCATTTTTTCTTAATTCTTTTGATAGACATCTTTGGTTAATTTGATAAGCCTTATTCGCTTCTGGATGTTGATGGGAATAGGCTTTTAAAAACTGTGACATGCTTTGGCGGAACAAAATGACTTGACGTCTAACTTCAAAATGATCTTTTTTCTTTTTTGCCTGCGCAATAACGCTTGTATTATGATAACGAAAATAGTTTAAACATTCATGAGTAAAAAAAATATCGCCTTGTGTTACGATCTTTGCCCAAATTTCCCAATCGCCAATGAAGCGTAAGCTCGGGTTAGCCCCTCCCACATCAAAGTAAGTTTGTTTTTTGAAAATAACCCCACTCGCATTAGGAATAGTATTTTGAGTATTTAAAAATTTTTCTATATATTCAAGCCCTTTCATTTCAAAGTTGTTTTCGAAAAGTTTTGGGTCTACTTGATCTGTAAAATCTTTCCAAGAACCAGTTATTTCTCCTTTAGCGTTCATTCGATATGATTGGCTATACGCCAGTACTAAATTGTGGTTTTTCTCAAACTGTGGTACTAATTTCTCTAAAAAACGAGGATCTGCTATATCATCGGATTCAGCAATCCAGATCAGCTCTCCTTTCGCTAAATGCATCCCTTTGTTCCATTGGTAGAAGGTGGAGCCTGAATTTTTTTCATTGATAATGCAATGAGAAACTTTAGGATGTTTTCGGTATTTTTCTAAAATTTTAGCGCTATGATCTGGTGACAAATCATCTAAAAGGATTAATTCAAATTGTGAATAGCTTTGATTAAGAATACTATTAATTCTTTCTTCTAAATATTGAGCATGATTATAACTTGGGACAATGATACTAACAAACACTGAGTAGAACCTATAACATGAATACTGGTAACGATACTCTTAAAGCAATAGGTCAACAATCGTATCTATCCTATTTTTATAGGTATGATCTCGTTGAACCTTGTCCATTGCTAGTAAGGGATTAATAGAATTTTCTTTGAGTTTGCTTTGCAGTTCGGAAGGGTCTGAAAAAGTTATAATTTCATTTTCTATGCTGAATGCAAATTCAAGATCTTTTACATATTCACTGACTAAAATGCAACCGCAAGCAGGTGCTTCAAAACAACGCATATTCATGCCTTGTCGTATATTTACTTTATTAATGAGGTTAAGAACATACTTATGTTTACGGTAAAGTTCAGCGACATTGGGTAGACTAATATTATGTGGATGAATAATACTGTCATTTTTTACAAGATTATTCCAGCCTTTACCATAAATAGTAATTGGGAGCGGAATTCGTTCAATTAGTTCTTGTCTGTCAGGAGACCAAGCTCCTACAAATAAAAGTCTGTCATTTTTTTGTTCATCCTTCGGAAAAAAGATTTCAGGATTGTAAGCTAATGGAAGGTAGATTGAATGATCTAATCCTATATCTTTAGCATCTTTAATAAAACTGAAGTCGGTAAAGCAGTATAAGTCAATAATTTCTTTTGTTTTTTTTAGCCTTGAATCAAAAAAATCTCCGATCCAATGAGCTTTTTTGCATGGAAAGTCAGCTAAAACTTCTAGTAGATAATCATTAAAATAAAAGAGATCGGCAATCAATATTAGATCGGGCTGAAATGTTTGTAACTTTTTCTTTAGTAAATTAGCTGTATATATATCTTTATTTGGTAAAATTTTCTTAAGAAATCGTTCACAGGTATTATTGTGATTTAAAGCAAAGCCTTGAATCACATAATTAGGGTGTCGGTGAGAAGTGGCAAGAATATTTTCGAACCATTGCAATATACCCCCACGTTTACCAAGAATGAGTAATTTCTTTTGCATTACTCTTTGTCCGCATTTCCTTTTAAAACCATATAAATCAATGCAACAAAAATGAGCAATGCACCAACCAAGCTACTTACACAGAAAAATAAAATACGTTGATTTGTAGTCATGTTAAATAATTCATTTGCAAGAATATAGCGCATGAAAAACCATTGTGCGAGGGAGAATACAATCACGACTAAAGCATGTCGACGTACATCAGGGCGCATAGCCATAAAGCTGACCTCTTAATTAAAAGCAGCCTATTATGCCACTGACGTGCTTTTTCGCAAAGTATAGCTTATGAAAATTGAATGTTTGTTTAATACTGTCTAATAAGAAACCCTGCATAAGCAGGGTTTTTTAATTTGAAGATCTAAAAAATTATTTAGATTCTTCAGCTTTTGGCTTTTCACGTAAGCGGATACCCAAGTCACGAAGCTGGTTTGCTTCAACAGGAGCAGGTGCTTGAGTAAGTGGACATTCAGCAGTCTTAGTTTTCGGGAACGCAATAACGTCACGAATTGAAGTCGCGCCAGTCATAAGCATAACTAAACGGTCAAGACCAAATGCCAAACCACCGTGAGGAGGAGCACCATAACGAAGCGCGTTAAGTAAGAAGCTGAATTTCTCTTCTGCTTCTTCATCAGAAATACCAAGCGCTTCAAAAATCGCTTTTTGCATATCTAATGTGTAAATACGAAGTGAACCACCACCAACTTCAGTACCGTTCAATACCATGTCGTAAGCAACAGAAAGTGCTTCACCTGGATTGCTCTTCACGTCTTCTACGCTAGATTTAGGTAATGTGAATGGGTGGTGAACAGAAGTCCATTTACCATCGTCAGTTTCTTCAAACATTGGGAAGTCAACAACCCAAAGTGGAGCCCACTCACAAGTTGAAAGGTTCAAGTCGTGACCAATCTTGACACGAAGCGCACCCATTGCGTCATTTACAACTTTAGCTTTATCAGCACCGAAGAATACGATATCGCCATCTTGTGCGCCAACACGTTCCAACAGCTCAAGTACAATCGGTTCAATGAATTTCACGATTGGAGATTGAAGACCTTCAATTCCTTTAGCGAGTTCATTAACTTTAATATACGCTAAACCTTTTGCACCATAGATGCCAACGAATTTGGTGTATTCATCGATTGCACTACGTGGCAATGAAGCTGCACCAGGAACACGTAAAGCAACAATACGACCTTTAGGATCTTTTGCAGGGCCAGCAAATACTTTGAACTCTACTTCTTGCATTAAGTCTGCAACGTCAACAAGTTTCAACGGAATACGCAAATCTGGTTTGTCAGATGCATAGTCACGCATTGCTTCGCTATATGGCATACGGCGGAATTTTTCAAATTTTACGCCAAGCAAGTCGTTAAATAATTTAACAGTCATGCCTTCCATCAAATCCATGATTTCATCGTCGTTTAAGAACGATGTTTCAATGTCGATTTGAGTGAATTCTGGCTGACGGTCAGCACGTAAGTCTTCATCACGGAAACATTTCGCGATTTGGTAGTAACGATCAATACCACCCACCATCAATAATTGTTTAAACAATTGCGGTGATTGTGGAAGTGCGTAGAAGCTACCATTTTGTACACGACTTGGTACTAAATAGTCACGTGCACCTTCAGGAGTTGCACGAGTTAAAATCGGAGTTTCAACGTCTAAGAAACCGTGATCGTCTAAATAATTACGGATCAAGTTAGTTACTTTAGAACGGAAACGTAAGCGATCTAACATTTCTGGACGACGGATGTCCAAGAAACGATATTTTAAACGGTGTTCTTCTGACACGTTAATCGTGTCATCATTTAACGGGAATGGCGGAGTTTCAGAAGCAGCAAGAACTTCGATTTCTTTGCCTAAAACTTCGATTTGACCACTCACCATATTTTGGTTTTCAGTACCTTCATAACGGCGACGAACACGACCTGTAATTTTTAATACATATTCAGAACGTGCTTTATCTGCTGTTGCAAATGCTTCTGGAGTATCTGGGTCAATAACCACTTGAACGAGACCATCACGGTCACGCATATCAAGGAAAATTACACCGCCATGGTCACGGCGACGATGTACCCAACCGCATAGTGTAACGGTCTGGTCGATTTGGGCTTCAGTTAAAGAGCCACAGTAATGAGTTCGCATCATGATGAAGATTATCCAAACTATATTGGCTGAAAGGACGGATGCGTAAACCGCGCACCGTCAAAAAAGTAAGTTTTCGATTATGCCTTGTTGGATGGTTTGTCACAAGAACTAGATCAAAAAACCGCAGAAATTAACCTGAAAATGAGCAATTTGGCAGCAATTTTAAGTATTCATCCCATTCTTTGTTTTCGATCTAAAACCAAAAATAGTAAGCATCCTAAGCTAAAGGTACTTAACCAACCTTGCATAAATTCATTAATAGAGCGGCCCGTGAAATAATAGGTATCGGCATGCCAAATTTCATGAGGAATGTAGCGGGCATAATCCCAAAAAGAAAATAGGCCTAACAATGTAGATAAAATCAACAGACACCATGCGAAAATTTTAATTTTTTTACTTACTTTCCAGTGTTGTTTATAGCGCTGATAATAATGAACACACATCCAAGCAATAAAAGGTAGCGCAAGAGCAGAGGAGCCTAGCTGTAAAAGACGATGTAAGGGATAAGAGTGTCCCAAAAGATGAACTGTGGTCGCTAATACATCTTTAAATATAAAAGTCCGAAAGTCTGAGTGTGTTAGGCCATCCCAAATTAAATGAGTGGCAATCCCTAAAATAAGCGCGAGTAATGTTCCAATCAAAAATAAAAACATACGTTTTAAAGAGTGGAGGTCAAGATCATGTTGAATGCCCAAAAAACGATAAATTACAGGCCGGTAAAGTAAATACCAAATAGCACAGAATAATAATCCTAATGCAAGATTTGGGTAGAAAAGTCCTTTCCATTGATGTGTCAACATCCCTGACTGCATTGTAAATAAGCGGTAAAGATCGGGTGTCATACTTCCAATTGCTAGAACTGCAACTGGTAAAGTGTTTCGGCTAAGCTTTGAAAGAGGGGGTGCTATAACGGCATGAGAGATTGTAAAAGGCATTATAAAACAGAGATTACTCACATCATTTAATTGCCCAGTCTAACGAATCAGCCGATTGGAAATGTTTTTTATTGCAAAAAGACTGAAATGTTATAATATAACAAAACAAAAGGCGTAGCGATCAGAGAATCACCTCATGTTGTTCTATAAAAATATTTTGACCTTATCCATTTTAGCTGTCATATCCGTACCTTCGTTTGCAGCAGAAAGTGAAAATGTTGAAAAGCTAGAAACCATTCGAATTAAGGCTCATCCACTTGAGCAAACTTCACAAGATTTTGCTGTGGCAGATACTGTTGTTGATCAAAAGCATCTGTCGCAAGGCGCTGCTACCATTGGGGATGCACTCAGTAGTGAAGTGGGAATTTACGCGAATCAGTTTGGGGCTGGTTCGAGTCGTCCAGTCATCCGTGGACAAGATGGACCACGCGTTAAAGTACTTCAAAATTCATCAGAAAATATTGATGTATCGACCTTGTCTCCTGACCATGCTGTCACTGTAGATCCTGTGCTTGCAAAACAAGTCGAAGTAATTCGCGGCCCTTCAACTTTACTGTTTGGTGCGGGGACCGT
The DNA here is from genome assembly GCF_000581275.1 of Acinetobacter sp. 809848. NCBI lineage: Bacteria > Pseudomonadati > Pseudomonadota > Gammaproteobacteria > Moraxellales > Moraxellaceae > Acinetobacter > Acinetobacter sp. 809848. The sequence continues at coordinate 109,295 of NZ_JEXG01000004.1, read as the reverse complement.
CGGTGGTTTAGTTAACGTCATTGATAACAAGATCCCTACGCAAATGCCTGAAAATGGTTATGAAGGACAAGTTGGCTTACGTTACAACACTGGAAGTGATGAAAAACTGGCGAGCGCTGGCGTAACTGTTGGCCTAGGCAGCCAAGTTGCTTTACGTGTTGAGGGGTTAACTCGTGATGCGAATAATTATATTGCTCCCAATTATATTCATGAAGGTGAAAAAGAGCGCCGTGTAGACAATACTTTTGCGCAGGGTGACTCGGTTAATGTTGGTTTGTCTTGGATTTATGACCGTGGTTATACGGGTATTTCTTATAGCAACCGCAGAGACCAGTATGGCTTACCGGGGCATAGCCATGAGTACGAAAGTTGTAGCGCTCATCTAGGTGGAAGACCGCATTTGCATTGTGGAGACCATGAACATGAAGAGGGTGAAGAAGCTCACGATCATGAGCATGAAGAACATGAGCACGAGCATGGCGGCCCATGGATTGATTTAAAATCTGAGCGTTACGATTTTAAAACCGAGTTAAATGATCCATTTGCAGGCTTCCAAAAGTTACGTGCGCAAGCGAGCTATACTGACTATCAGCATGATGAAATTGAAGAGGGAGCAATTGCAACCCGATTCCAAAACAAAGGTTATGATGGACGTATTGAGTTGGTGCATAACCCGATTGCAAGTTGGGAAGGGGTAATTGGTGCACAGTTAGGTCAACAGAAATTAGATTTAACTGGCGAAGAAGCATTTATGGCCCCGACCACTACCAAAAAGTGGAGTTTATTTGCTTTAGAACATAAACAATGGAAAGACGTACATTTTGAGCTTTCTGCCCGTGCAGATCAGCAAGAAATTGATGTAGACGACAACTCTAAACAGGATTTTGATGGTTCGGCATTCTCTTACGCAGGTGCTGCGAATTGGGAGTTTGCACCGAACTATAAACTTTCTTTTGTCGCTTCACATCAAGAGCGTTTGCCTTTAGCTCAAGAGTTATATGCAAATGGTGGACATTTTGCGACGAATACTTTTGAGTTAGGAAATGATCAACTCAGTAAGGAAAAATCGAATAATGTTGAGTTAGGTTTGCATTTTGATAATGACAAACTTGATTATCATCTTCATGTGTACCATAACTGGTTTGATGACTACATCTATGCACAAACCCTTGACCGTTATAAAGACTTCCGTTTAGTTCAATACACTCAAGATAAAGCTCGTTTCTATGGTGCCGAGGGTGAAATTGGTTATCAAATTACCCCAATGTACAAGATCAGTGCTTTTGGTGACTATGTACGCGGTAAAATTGATGCAGAGGGTAATGCTCCACGTATTCCAGCGGGACGTTTAGGTACTAAAGTTGATGCAGACTTTGGCGATGGCTTTAGCGGTTCTGCCGAGTACTATCATGTCTTTAACCAAGATAAGATCGCAGCTTACGAGACCGAAACTGAAGGCTATAACATGCTTAATCTTGGCGTGGCATATTCTGGACAATATGGTGCAAAAACAGATTATCGTGTTTATATGAAAGCAAATAACTTGTTAGATGACACGGTTTATCAACATGCTTCATTCTTATCAAACATTCCACAAGTTGGACGTAATTTTACGGTGGGTGTTGATTTTAGTTTCTAAGGCTTTAACACGAAACTAAACTTGAAAAATCAATCCAAAAGACCTAATTTGAAAGCATCAAGTTAGGTCTTTTTTATGCGTATTTTTCAACGAATTCATCAAAAAATAAATTGGTCAGGGCGTCGTTATATGGCGGTATTACTTTGCGTTGTTGCTATTGCATATATTGCATCGGCGATTTACCACACAGTAAAACCATTACCACAAGGGATTAACTTTAGTGGGAAGCTTAGACATGCCGATGTCAAATTTTTAGCTGATAAAACCTACCTAGATGCGAAAGGACAACAGCAGGTTGATCAGCATATCTTTGATGAAATCTTGAAAATGATTGATGAGGCAAAAACCACAATTGTGGTGGATATGTTCTTGTTTAACTCAGAAGTGGGTGACTCCAAACTCAAGCAAAGACCATTAATGCAAGAGCTAACCGATGCATTAGTAAGTAAGAAAAGACAGAACCGCCAAATTCAGATCGTTATGATTACCGACCCGATTAACTCGGTATACGGTGGTATCAGCCCTGAACACTACCGTCAGTTACGTCAGGCAGGTGTTGATGTGATTGAAACGAATTTAGCCCCTTTACGAGCTTCTAACCCGTTTTGGTCTGGCTTCTGGTACATCTGCTGTCAAAATATTGGTAATAACCCTGAAAAGGGCTGGTTACCGAATCCATTCGGTGATGAAAAAATTACACTGCGCAGCTATCTAAACTTATTTAATTTTAAGGCCAATCACCGTAAGACTGTTGTGGTCGATACCGATGCTGGTTGGAAGTCATTGGTGACCTCAGCAAATCCACACGATGGTAGTTCTAGACACTCTAATGTCGCGTTGGTTGTAACAGGGGCAACAGCTGCTGATGTTCTTCAAACTGAAGCTGCAGTTGCACAAATGTCAGGCAGTAGCTCTCCATCGCTCATTTTAGGTGACTTTGAAAAAGACGTTAGCAAGCCTCAAGTGCAGGTGTTAACTGAAGGTGCAATTTATCAATCTGTATTGAAATTGATTAATTCAGCGAAGCCGAAAGAGCATCTTGATTTAAGTATGTTCTATTTGTCTGAACGTAAGATTATTAAAGCTCTAAAAAGTGCTCAAGAACGAGGTGTTGTTGTTCGTGTTTTACTCGATCCAAATAAAGATGCGTTTGGTCGACAAAAAAATGGTATTCCAAACCGTCAGGTGGCTTCAGAGTTACATGCTACCGGTATTCCAATCCGTTGGTGTGATACACATGGCGAGCAGAACCATAGCAAAATGATCTTGAAATATAACGCCCAACACGCTGAGTTGATCGTAGGATCTGCCAACTTTACGGCCCGTAATTTAAAAAATTACAACCTTGAAACGGATATGTTGGTCATTGGCAAAGTTCAAGATCAAGTCTTTAAAGATGCTCAAGATTACTTCAATACCTCGTGGTCAAACCTAAAAGATAGACAGATGAGCGTGGATTATGTGAAGTATGCTGATGAGTCTAAAGTGAAGTATTGGATTTATCGTTTTATGGAATGGTCAGGATTATCGACTTTCTAATTCTATTTTTTTATATAAACGTTGAGGCTATATGTTCACGACGGAGTCTTACTTAGTCTCACCCTAAAACTAGAGCTCATTCGTTACTTTGGTTTTGCCCAAAGTAACCAAAGGCATTTGTCATCCACAAAACCTGTTCAATATCTTCATTTAACCGATTTTATTGCAAAAACAATATATTCATAAATTTCGGGCAGGTTGTGGATGACATTTAGCACAAGCGAATATTGGAAAATATTAATTTCTATATCACTTAACCTACCCATCATTGAAATAATTTAAGGCGCTGGCGGAATCAATTGATCCAACGCTTTATCATCAAGTTTTTCGATTTCACTCAAATCCGTTTTAATTTTCCACTGTGACTCATCATCTACAGGATTCGGCAAACGCGCTTCAAGCCAATCGCAAACCACATCCGGAGAGAATTCAGGATGGTTACATTGAATAATCCATGATAAAAAATCTTTGGCTTCACCATTCATGTAAGGTGGCGGTGAAACAGGGAAGAATAATGTGGGTAGGCGTTCATTCGTCGATAGATAGTTTAAAACATGACCTAGTTCTTGAACTGTTTGCCATGCAAGTGCATGCTCTACGTCAATACTGAACTTAAACCACCAAGCATGTTCGCCATCTGCTCCATGAGCCATAATACGGGCTTCTTGTACACTTGGAACTTTGCAAAAAAATTGATGAAGACGCTCAAAACTGATTTCAGACACAGCAATTGACCTAGTTTGAAAAATGCTAATGGTAGCACAGATACAGATTCTTCATATTTTCTTTATAGTCATTACAAAGTTTAGCAATCAAAGCGGTTTTATTCATGGTTTCTCCTTGAGTCTCTTTTAATCTAGCTTCATATCAAGATTAAAAGGAAATAGGCCATGAAAAAGCCAATCGTTCTTGTACTTTCGACATTAATGTTAGGTATATCAGCTACCGCGATGGCCGATTCTGGACACCGTTGGAACAATGACCATGGTAAAAACTATGATCGATATGAGCATCGTGATGACCGCCGTCATGATTATCGTAATGATCACCGAGCGCCAGTTTGGTCAAATGCTGATCGTGGTAAGCATTATGGTAACTATGTTGCTTTTAAACGTGGTGAACGTATTCCTGCCCAATATCGCCATAGCCGCTATTATGTTTCGGACTGGAGAGCACACCGTTTATATGCGCCACCACGTGGATACCACTGGGTTAAAACCCCTAACCAATACTTATTAGTAGACTCAAGACACAACATTTACCGAGTTCGTTAAACGTAAAAATAAAAAGGCCTCAATAGTGAGGCCTTTTTCTATGCTAACTCGTCATCTTGCGGTTGAGGGGTTTTCAAATTATTAGAAGTTTTTGCATGTTTCTCTTTCATCACTGATGGGTAGTGCCATGAAGCAAATCGAACGACTAAAATAGATAAAGCTAAAATCAAAATTGAGCCCGTAATAATGACTTGATCGATATCCGCTTTATGATCATGTTGAATATCTGAAATGAGTAGACGGGTTAAGGCCGTAATCGCGACATAAATAAGAAAACGTACAGGCATATGGTTGGTTTTAAAGTAAATTCCAACCATTGCTCCAAGCTCTAAGTAAATAAATAATAATAAAATATCATCAATTGAAGCATACTTTTTGACGGTCAGAATTTCAAAAACCGTATTGGCTGCCGACCATGCCACCATACACCCGATAATGAATAAGGCTAAATAATGGAAGGCTTCTACGGCGTAATGACCGAAACGGTCGAGTATTCGTTCGTATTTTTTAGGATCAGGCATAATAAGATCTTTTGTTCACTTCGTAATGTTTAGAAATTAAACAAATTTTGTGCCAATGGAAATAGTAAATACAAAATAAAAAACGCCTGATTATTCAGGCATTTTTATGAAGATTTAATTCAACTCATGTAGTAAGGTGATATCTACTATAAATACAAAGACTATTTCAAATTTTTATATTCTTGAATGACATCTTCAAATGCAATATGACCTAAAAAGTTGCCTATACTCTTTACGGATTGTTCTTGTTCAATTGCATGTGCAAATTTAACCGCCGCCTCATTTTGTAATTGTTCATAAAGTCGTTTGCAGTTTGGAAATTGATCAATATCAATAACATTATGATATTTCAACCATCGTGCGATACCTGCGTAGTATCCGTCTACAAAAGACAATTGATCGCCCATTAGCCAAGTTTGATTTATCAGACTATTTTCTAAAGCTGTAAATGCTTTTTTAACTTGGACTGCTCCATATTCACGTAATGCTTGTTTATTACTTTCTGATGAAGAGTGTTCAAGACTATACCAGAGTGGGCTAAATGCATTGAATAAAGTCGTATTCAAAAAAGCTAGTTTCTGATTAAAGAGATTAAATTGTTCTGTTCCTTGTTCATAATGAAAAGCCGCATTCAGGCTTTTTGCCATGACATGGTTCAAGATAGCCATGCTTTCCGTTAAAACTTTACCATTATCGTAGAGCAGTGCAGGCGTTTCACCCATTGGATTAATTCTGCGATATTCCTCGGTGTTGCATTGAGCTGGCATCTCGATTCTACAGAGTTGATATGGTAAACCTGACCATTCCAATGCAACTATTGAACCAAATGAGCATCCAGAAGGTACGCCATAAAATAAAGTGAAAGTTGACATGATGATTACTCTTTTTTGATGTGTAAAATCATCATAAGTCGACAGAAAAGTTTCTAGTAGTCATGTATTATGAAACTTATTGTCTACATATATGGACATTGAAGAATGCTACTTAGACAAAACTTGAATGATGTTTATCTCTTTGTTGTTGCTGTAGAGCATCAAGGATTTTCTGCCGCAGCTAAACAGCTCAATTTACCTAAATCAACTATTAGTAAGCGTGTTGCAATATTAGAAAATAAGCTGGGCTTAACGTTAATTCATCGTAGTTCACGTAGTTTTGTCTTAAGCGAATCAGGAAAACTGTTTTATCACCATGCCAAAAATGCAGTAGATGAGTTTCGTTACGCAGAAGAAAATTTATTAATACAACAACAAGAGCCAAGTGGTGTAGTCAGGCTCAGTGCTTCTGTACCCATTGCTCAGTATCTTCTATCTGATTGTTTGCCTGAACTTGCAGAACGTTATCCTAAGCTGTTATTACAAGTAGAGGTAACTGATCGTTACGTTGATGTTATGAGTGAAAACTTTGATATTGTGATCCGTAGTCATTTTCAACCATTGCCGGATTCTGGATTAATTCAACGTGTGCTTAAAAATGATAAAATCATTGCTGTTGCAGCGCCTACCTACTTAATGAAATCGGCTCCTATACATACACCAGAAGATTTGCTTAAACATGAAGGTATATGGCCTGAATTGCAAATGAATCCATGGCATTTTCAAAATATAAATGGTCAGAAAGAGATAGTACGTCCAAACATCCGCTTTGTAGCAAATGAGTCAGAGATTTTAAAGGGGGCTGCAAAAAGGGGATTGGGTATTACGCTTTTACCTGAAACTTTTTGTATGAATGAACTATCTGAGAGCAGCTTAATTCATGTTTTGCCAGATTGGTCTGCTGGTAGCGTAACGACAAGTTTATTGATGCTGACAAGACGAGGGCTTTTACCCAGTGTCAATATTACAGCCGACTTCTTGGTCGAGAAATTAAAAACGTAAAAGTTATCTATCTTTTATGATTAGAAATAAAAAACGCCTGATTATTCAGGCGTTTTTATAAAGAACTTAATTAAGCTTGATTTGTAAAGTAATCTTCACTAAAGCCCATAATTAAGTCAGAACCAGCTTTGATTTTAGCAATACGTGCATCAATATCCGGCAAGATACGTTCAACAAAGTACTGAGCCAAAGCAAGTTTGTTTTGGTAGAAATCACCAGACTTATCTTTAGCAGCGGCAGCAATTTTTGCAAACATGTATGAGAAGCTGAGTAAACCAACCGCATGTAAATAATCAACCGCAGCTGAGTTCGGGAACTCTACATTTTCAGCAGCTTGCTCAATAATAAACTGAGTGATTGCTTCAATTTCAGTTGCAGCATCTAAAGTTGCATCTTTAATGAAGTTCAAGTCAGTGTCTAGGTCATTTGCAAAGTCACGGATTTCAGTGATGTATTCAGCAATGAATGCACCGCCACATTTAATGGTTTTACGACCAATTAAATCTTGAGATTGAACGCCGTTGGTTCCTTCGTAGATTTGAGCAATACGAAGGTCACGAATACATTGTTCCATACCCCATTCGCGGATGTAACCGTGACCACCAAATACCATTTGAGCATCTAAAGTTGCTTGGAAGGCTGTATCTGTGAGGTAAGCTTTTGCAATTGGAGTTAAAAGCGCAACACGGTCATTGGCTTTTTTCACTGCTGCTGCATCAGTTGAGAATTTAGTAATATCTAGTTGTTGACCTACATAGACTGCAAATGCACGAGATGCTTCATTATTGACACGTACATTTAACAACATACGACGTACATCACCATGCACTAAAATGCTGTCAGCAGGTTTATTTGGTGATTGAACACCAGCTGCACTGCGGCCTTGTAAACGGTCAGTCGCGTATTGAGCAGCATTTTGATAAGCAAATTCAGATGCACCTAAACCTTGAATACCCATTGATAAACGTTCGTAGTTCATCATCACGAACATTGCAGCAAGGCCTTCGTTTTCTTTACCAACGAGGTAACCTTTAGCTCCATCAAAGTTCATCACACAAGTTGCAGATGCTTTGATACCCATCTTATGTTCAATAGAACCTGGGCCAACATGGTTACGGTCGCCTAAAGAACCATCTTCATTTACAAGGTATTTCGGTACGATAAATAACGAGATACCACGTGAACCAGCAGGGGCATCTGGAGTTTTAGCAAGTACCAAATGAATGATGTTTTCTGCTAAATCGTTGTCACCGCCAGTAATGAAAATTTTAGTACCGGTAATGTTATATGTACCGTCTTCATTACGTTCTGCTTTAGTTTTGATAATACCTAAGTCAGTACCTGCATGTGGCTCGGTTAAGCACATGGTACCTGACCATTCACCTGAATAAATCTTAGGTAAATAAGTTTCTTTTTGTTCTTGAGATGCATAGCTGCTTAAAGCCATACCAGCACCTACTGAAAGTAGCGGGTAAAGCATGAAAGATGGGTTAGTCGCAAATAACATTTCATCAGAAAGAACGGTGAGCATTTTTGGCATGCCTTGACCGCCCCATTCTTCATCGGCACCTAATCCAATCCAACCACCTTCTGCATATTGACGAAATGCATCTTTAAAACCAGCTGGTGTGAATACTTCGCCGTTTTCATAGCGAGCACCTTCTTCGTCACCGGTACGGTTTAATGGATGAGTCACGTTCTGAGCAAATTTAGCCATTTCTTCTAAAATTGCTTCAGCTGTTGCAGCATCTACATGAGCGAGTTTCTCATTAGACTGCCAAAATTGTTCTGCTTTAAATACATCATTTAAGATGAATTTCATATCAGCTAAAGGAGCATTGTAAATTGGCATAATCGTTCACCTTTTTTGTGCACATTGGCCTGTGCTAGATATCCTGTAAAACGAAATGGATATGGAATTTAAAGTGTAAATTTATCATTGATTTTATAAAAAAAGGACCGTCAAAACTGAGCAGTCCTTTTTTGTTTTTTAACATTGCATATCGCAACTAACTATGGTTAGAAAGCGAAATGTTCAGCGTCTAATGACATTAATGGATCTAGACCACCAGCGATCACATCTACGTGAGAACGTACACGTGGCAAGATTTTCTTGAAGTAGAAACGAGCAGTAGTTACTTTCGCATTGTAGAAGTCAACATCGGTTGTACCTTCTGCCAATTTCTCTTGTGCTACAAGCGCCATACGAGCCCATAGGTAAGCTAAAGTGATATAACCTGCGAAGTATAGGTAATCTACAGCAGCAGCACCGACTTCATCTGGGTTTTGCATCGCACGCATACCGATTTGCATAGTAAGATCGCCCCATTCTTTGTTAAGCGCCGCAAGCGGTTCAACAAATTCTTTCATAGCAGCGTTGTCTTTGTTTGCTTCTACGAATTTATGGATGATCTTAGTGAAGTCACGTAGCATTGCACCTTGAGTTTGCAATACTTTACGACCTAACAAATCAAGTGCTTGGATTTCAGTTGTACCTTCATACAAGCAAGCAATACGTGTATCACGTACGATTTGCTCCATGCCATGCTCAGAAATAAAACCATGACCACCGAAGACTTGTACACCGTGCTTAGCAGATTCAGAACCTGTTTCAGTTAAGAATGCTTTTGCAATTGGAGTCAATAAAGACAAGATGTTGTCAGCAAACTTACGCTCTTCTTCAGTTTCGCCTTTTTCAACGATATCTGCGTATTGAGCAAGTAAGTAAACAAGGGCACGACCGCCTTCAGCAAACGCTTTTTGAGTTAAAAGCATGTTACGAACAGCAGGGTGAACGATAATAGGATCTGCTTCTTTTTCTGGAGCTTTAGGACCAGAAAGTGAACGCATTGCTAAACGTTCTTTCGCGTAAGTCAACGCACCTTGGAAAGATGACTCAGACGCTGCTAAACCTTGAACAGCAGTACCAATACGTGCTGTGTTCATGAAGGTGAACATACAGTTCAAACCACGGTTTTCAGGTCCAATCAAGTAACCTTTAGCTTGGTCAAAGTTAATGACACAAGTTGCGTTACCATGAATACCCATTTTGTGTTCGATAGAACCACAACGTACCGCATTACGTTCGCCAATAGATCCATCTGCATTTACATTGAATTTAGGAACGATGAATAATGAGATACCTTTAGTACCTTTGGGTGCACCAGGTAGGCGAGCAAGAACGATATGGATGATATTCTCAGCCATGTCATGTTCACCAGCAGAGATAAAGATTTTCTCGCCAGAGATTGCATAGCTACCATCTGCGTTTGGTTCTGCTTTAGTACGGATAATACCTAAATCTGAACCTGCATGAGACTCAGTTAAGCACATCGTACCTGTCCAAACACCTGAAACAAGGTTTGGTAAATAAGTATTTTTTTGTTCATCAGAACCGTGATGTTCTAATGTACGTACAGCTCCGTGAGACAAGCCTGGGTACATGCCCCATGCCCAGTTAGAGCTACCTACCATTTCAGAAATTGCGATACCTAAAGAGTTAGGTAAGGCCTGACCACCGTATTGTTCTTCTGCTGATAAAGACGGAAAGCCAAGTTCAATATATTTTTGATAAGCTTCTTTAAAGCCTGTTGGAGTAGTGACTACGCCATCATTCCAAGTACAACCTTCGCGGTCGCCAACTTGGTTTAAAGGAGAAAGTTCATTTTCACAGAAATCCGCCGCAGCTTCTAAATATTGATCAACCAATTCACGGCTTACGTTACCTTGGAAATCAGGTAATTTTGCATAGTGTTCTTCAGCATTTAATAATTCATGCAAAACGAATTGCATATCACGTAAGGGCGCTTTGTATTGTGGCATATCGGGTTCCTCAATACTGGTGAAACCAGAGTTATAATCTTAATCTATGATAATGTGCCATGAGGCACCTTGGACTATTACATCGTGCAACAACTTGCATAACTGTACAAGCACCTCAGGACCTTTACTTTGTGACTGCAAAGTCAAGAAAAAAATGCTGAAACTATGTAAGTGCTTTGAGTGTAAATACTTTTGGTTATGTTTATATGATACAAATAGTCAAAATCGTAAACACTTATGTATAAACAAAAGGCGCCTATAGGCGCCTTTTGTTTTATGATTTTTAGAATTATTTTGCTGGGGCTGGTACTGGAGCAGGAGCGTTAACTGGTGGTTGAGGGCGCTTTGGTTCAAAACGAAGGTTACAAGTACCTTCAAGTGTCTTATCTCCAACTTGAACATTTACTGTTTGTCCATTCGCTTTACCATCACATGCTTTTTGGATTTGTTCAAAGCGAGCTTGACGTTCTGCGCGGTGCTGTTCCCATGCAGCTTTTTGTTCTGGAGTGAACTCACGGTGCTTCATACGGTGGTGACCCTCACGTGGGCCATCTTGCATCATTCCATGCTCTGGTTTAGGTGGTTGAGTTGTCGATTGACACGCAGCCAAACTTCCCATTGTTACAATTGCCGCACTGAATAATGCAATTTTTGCCGTCATTTTCATATTTAAAGCCCTTTAATGTTGTGTTTTCTGATGGCTTAAAGATTAGATAATAAAGATGTAGAAACAATGGAGAGTTTTTCTTTTCGTTGTTGGTTACAATGCAAAATATAGCGTAAAAATGAGAGAGTGCTTTTGAACGTTCTACGTGTTCCCATTGCATTACGGTTATTTTTGACAGTCTTGCTCACCACATTGCTTATTGCGACTGCAAGCTTGAGCGTTTTGCACTGGACCATGCAAAAGAACTTTGCCAAATATGTGGCTGACGTTGAAATGCAGAAACTAGACCGCCTCATTACCAATCTTGGCGATGTCTATACGGTGTACCATGATTGGGGGAATGCGATTCAGGCACAGATTTTACAAATCGAAGGAACCGCGGCTCCCGATGACTACGATCGTCTTTCGCAGTGGTGGCTCCGTCGCCAATATGACATTGCCATACAGCAGCATTCTTTCGATGAACATGCCCTTATTAATATTTCACCGCAAGTTGCACCGACAAATAAAAATACTATTTTTAGTGATGAAGAGTTAAGAGCACTCGAGCAAAATTTACCTTCACAGTATCAACCTTTTGAAGGATTACGTTTCCCTTTAAGTGCAAACCAGTTTCGTCCAAGTGATGATAAAAATAAATCAAAGAAGGGAAGCTTAAAAGATATTGAAACCCAAAATGGGAAGAAACGTTTTATCGCTTTACCAGACCGTTTAGGATTGAGTTCGCGTCTATCTCTATATGATGCACAGCACCAGTTTGTGGTAGGTGAACCGCCTTCTTCAGATCAAATGTCATTTCGCCCGATTATTTTAAACAATAAAGTCGTGGGATATTTAGGTTTAAAGCCTGTTTTAGATAAAGAAGATGCTTTGAGTATTAATTTTTTTAGTAATCAAAAGCGTTATTTACTCTTAATCTATGCTTTAACCTTACTATCAAGTTTAGTTGCAGCACTGTTAATGGCGACTTATTTTAAAAAGCCAATTCAGCGTTTATTAAATGCAACCAATGAATTAACCAAAGGAAATTATCAACACCAAGTGGTCATTAAGCGAAATGATGAGCTAGGTGATTTATCAACCCAGTTGAACCATTTGGCAGAGATTTTACATCAGCATGAAGAGTCACGACGTCAATGGGTGGCAGATACTTCTCATGAGTTAAAAACTCCTTTGGCTGTATTGCAAGCACAAATTGAAGCGATGCAAGACGGGATTCGAAAAGCAACCCCAGAACATTTAGATGCGATGATGCGTCAGGTTTCAAGCTTGAAAAAATTGACCCAAGATCTTGCAGACTTAGCGCAGGCAGATGCTCAGCAGCTTAAGTGTTATTTGAGTTCTGTAAATCCTTGGGAAGTAGTATTACAAGAAGTTGAAAACTTTAAACCAAAACTTGAGCAGGCTGGTCTCGAAATTCAAGTTGAAGGAACAAGTTCTCCGCTATTATTAGATCGTGATCGGTTTAAACAGATTGTTGTTAATTTAATTAGTAATAGTATTCGTTACACGGAAACAGGTGGCAAAATTCATATTCATACAAGTCAGACTCCTCAAGAGTGGACTTTGTATGTGGATGACAGTCCGTTTGGTTTAAGTGATGAGCAGTTATCCCGTTTAGGTGAACGTTTCTATCGCGTAGATGATTCGCGTACGCGTAGTACAGGTGGAACAGGGCTGGGCTTAGCTTTGTCTTGTAAGATTGCGCAGGCGCTTGGTGGTACACTCAGTTTTGAACATTCACCATTAGGTGGTTTACGTTGTGTACTTACTTTTAAAAAGCAGAGTTAAATATAAAAGGAAAAATATCTCATGAAACATGTGATGTTGGTTGAAGATGAAGTCGAATTAGCGCATTTGGTGCGTGATTATCTTGAAGCTGCCGGTTTTGAAGTAAGTATGTTTCATGATGGTCAAGATGCCTATGCGAGTTTCCAGCAACGTAAACCTAATTTAATGATTCTGGACTTAATGGTTCCACGAATGGATGGTTTAACGATTTGCCGTAAAGTTCGTGAACAGTCAGACTTACCGATTATTATGGTCACTGCCCGTACCGAAGAAATTGACCGAGTATTAGGTCTTAACATGGGTGCTGATGATTATGTATGTAAGCCATTTAGTCCGAAAGAGTTAGTTGCTCGTGTACAAGCTGTGCTACGTCGTTTAGAGCGTAAGGCCGAGCCTGAGCAAAATGATTCTTTCCGCATCGATAAAGCACAACAAAGAATTTGGTATCAACAAAAATCATTGAGCTTAACGCCAACCGAATTTCGTTTACTTGAGCTATTTTTAGAGCATGTGGGGCAAGTTTATTCACGTGCACAATTATTAGATCACATTAATCCAGATAGCTTTGATGTTGCCGATCGTGTGATTGACAGCCATATCAAAAACTTGCGCCGAAAAATTAGTGAAGCAGCTGAAACTGGTAACCGCCATGAGTGGATTCAAGCAGTTTATGGTGTAGGTTATCGCTTCGAATATCCTGAAGAGTAAGTCTTTATAAAAGTTATTCTGTGGATAACCACAATGTTATCCACAGAAAATGTGGATAGTTTTAAAGATTTTATGGATAAATTATAATCTCGGTATGATTGGGTGCTAATTGCCAAATTTCATCTATATCTGCAATACAGTCCAGCCTTACTAAACTTTATCCTTCTTTTAAATATTTCTTTTTTATGTTTACTCACGTATCTGAGGGAATAGTGGCTTAAAATAGCTCACAATTTAAGTTTACCTCTTAAGCTTCTAAGTTATTTGGTTAGCTTAAATAAGAGGCTAAGAATAATAATAAGTTATATACTATTTTCTTTATGCTTTATAAAAATTCAAATATGAAGAAACTATTCATGGCTTTTGCTTTCACGATTACTACGTCAAGTTTTGCTGGCTTACCTGAAATGATGAAGATTTATAATAATCCATCATTAGCACCCAATACTGACTATTGTGCTGTCACTGATGATAATTGTAAGGCTTTTACTGCCTTAGCTAAGCATTGGCAGAGTATTCCCAAAAACTATCGCTATCATGGATTCGATATTAGAAAGCAAGCGGCTGATGGTGATGGCTATGGATTAAACAAAGGTTATTATTACCGCCAAGATCGAACAATTGAGCTTATAGAAGGTGGGGAAGTCTACTACGATTTATCTAGTCCAAGAAAAGAGGCCATTTTTGCTAGAGGCTTAGCTGTCCTTCTTTATATTGAAGATAAAAATGGTTGGGCAAAAGACTAATTATTTTTTTAATAGCAAAAATAACTTTTATATATTAAATAAAATAGGTAGCAATGAATTTTCAACTGCTATGTTTCCTTCAGTTTTTTATCAGCTCTTAAAGTACCTGACATTCATTGTGGGGTAACTGAGAAGCATGTTTCTACTCCTAAGAACAAAAGAATCCTAGCAGCTATAGAAGTACCTTTAATGAGCGGCTATCTATATACCCATCAATCTGTATTGAAGACTAAAGGGGGCAAGAGTCGCCCCAAGTTAAGTAGATGCACCTATTTGATCCTTCTACTAATCAAAATGACGTCGATTATTTAGAGAGTTTAGCTGGTGCAATTAGTACGGAGCCTATCAAAATAGGTCAAAACAATTTATATCCAGCCTATAGTTCTAAAGATGATTAGAGACCTTCAAAAAAATACTTAGGAATGGAATTCAAGTTTGATTTATAAAACTACTGCGACTCAGGTTGTCGCTTGTGTGTTGATACTTAAAAAAACACTATATATAGTATTCAGGGAAATAATGTGATGAGATTCACACTATAAAAAACTAGAACATTTTAGAATATACCCTATAGGTATCTCTATTTGGCTCTAATTGCGATTATTTTGCGTTATTCGCAATGAAGCGGGGTGTTTTCATATTCTCTATAGCAAATCGCTATATGGAGCTTAAAATGACAAATAAGCGCACACCCCACTTGACACATCACTTTTCTATGTTATTATTTATAGTGCAAAGTTTATATTTTTGTAGACGCAAAAAAGCCGCAACAGAGATGTCGCAGCTTCTTTGAAAAACTTAGATAAACCAAGCAAATGTATAAGGTGGATCAAAGTAGTCAATATTGATAACAAAATTGCAGTTTTGTTATCGACTTCTTAAATCTAGGAACCAATTGTACAGTTTCTTGTACAACTCTACAACTTAAAAATTGTAAGCGAGCTACAGATATGCAATAGGTTCCTATTTTTGAAGCGACTATTTCCACCGCCTTTAAACTTGTACATGGAGGAAATATAAATGTACAAACTACCGAAAATAGGTACACACAAGGCGCAGTTGTTAATTCAATTGTTAAATGGAAATGTCGTTCGTAATTCTAAAGCTAAAAATGATTTAGATAGTGCGAACCCAGCAACAGCAATGAGTCAACTTAGACTTGATGATAATTGGAATGAATATATCGAAAGAAAAAGCATTCCTAGTAAATCAAGTACGGGGCATGATGTATACGTTAAAGAGTATTACATGGATGCTGCGACTATTATGAAACTCAAAGCTAATGATCCAAGAATTGAAAAATACTTAGATCAGCATCGCAAGTCATAGATAAACTTAGCTTTAAAAAGAAGGTATCTTTCGAGATGCCTTTTTTATTACTCAATTAATCATGAATCTAATTTCATATATTATTCTTTAATGTTTAAGAAACTCTCTTAAGTGTTGAGAATGACTTAAGAGAGTTTAGTTTTTTTAATATTAAGATGAACAGCTTACTGCTACATCTGGAACATCACTTGGTAACGGCCCTAAATCTTGTGGTTGCTCAAGCTCTGGTTGTCTTGTGTAAGGATGATTAAGTAGTTTAAATAAACGATCTACTTCACTAAAATCATCTCGTTCAGCTGCTTCAATAGCACGCTGCGCCATGTGATTACGCAAAATATAAACTGGATTTGCTTTTTGCATATTCGCATCCAGCTCATCAATATCTTGATGTTCACGAATGCTTTCATATTGGTTAAGAAACTCATCAAACTGTCGAATATCAAGACAATCATCTCGTAAAGCTTTGAATTCTTTATTTTGAAGACGAATAAAACTTTGAGTGTAATCGAGTTGTTCAGTTTGTAAGACTCTTAAAAACGCAAAACTACAATCAAGGCTGTCTTTATGGAAATGAGGAAGTCCCATTTTTTGACATAAACCTTGTCCATAGTGTTCTAAAAAGATTGGTTCAAATTGTTCTAAGCAACGTGCTAACTCTTCTTTGAACTCATCTTTTTGTTCAGATTCAGCGAGAGGAATTAAGTTGTTTAGCCACGTCCATAAGTTCCAATGGCCTATACTCGGTTGATTTTGATAAGTATAACGACCTTGGTAGTCTGAGTGATTGTTGATCCAGTTGGGGCGGAAACGCTCCATAAATCCATATGGCCCAAAATCGAGTGTTGAGCCGGTAATATTTAAGTTATCAGTATTCATCACGCCATGAGCAAACCCAACCAATTGCCATTTCGCAATCATGATCGCAGTACGCTCAACTACCTTTTTGGCAAAAGATAAAGTTGGATTTTCGGTTTCTAGACATTCTGGATAATGCCATTCAATACATTTTTGAGTGAATTCTGACAGCAATTCAGGCGCATATTGATTAATCCATTCAAAATGCCCTAAACGGATATGACATTCAGATGTTCTGAGTAGCATTGCGCCTAACTCTAGTTTTTCGCGCTGTACGCCTTGAGTCGAGGTTGTGAAACCGACTGCATGACTAGATGCGACACCTAAAGCATTTAAAGCATGTCCGGCTAAATATTCACGTACCACAGAGCGTAATACTGCTCGTCCATCTCCCATTCTTGAATAAGGGGTAGGGCCTGCACCTTTGAGGTGTAGATCGATGGTTTGACCCTTTGTATTGAGTATTTGCGCAATCAGTAAACCACGACCATCACCGAGTTGTCCTGCCCATTGTCCAAATTGGTGGCCAGCGTAGACCATCGCCAGAGAAGGGAATTCAGAGAAAGTACGCTGTCCGCTACAGATTTCCACCCATGCATTTTTTTCGTCTTCTGACCATTGCAGTTCATCAGCCAAAGCACTGTTAAAATGTCCTGCTTTTGCACCACGTAAAAGTGATGGCTGCTGAACATGAAATAATTTAGACGGAAGTGAAGGGTAGAGCGGATTAAACTGCATAGGCTTAGCAAAATAGAAAGAGCAGATTTCACTATACCATAGTTAAAAAGCAGGCATAAAAATAGCTCCCGAAAGAGCTATTTTAGATCAGAATTTATTTTAGTCTGACACCACATTGGTATTCTTTTTAACACTACGCATGAGTGTTTCTAAGCATTCGCGGTGATGACTTAAACGGTGTTCAAGCAATTGGAAATCAACTTTAAGCTTATGATCCATTCTATGAATCTTTTCAGCCATTGCTGCTTTTTTCGCTTGTAACTCTTGTTCTTTAAGTTTTGCCCAATCATTTAATGTATGTGTAAATGCTTCGTACTCTTGTGCAATACGTTGCTTCATTTGAGTAATGTCTGCATTTACATCATGACCATAAATAGCGAGGTCTTGTTCAGCGTATTTAAATTTCATCGCCAGTTCTGCTTTTTTAATATTAAAGCTTGGAATACGACGTAAATTTTTAGCTAAACCAATTTTAGAACATGACCAGATCAACCATTTTGTTGGGTCATATTGCCACCATTTCACACCATTACGATAGTCGTATTGGAAGATATGGTGATAGTTGTGGTAACCCTCGCCCCAAGTGGCAATAGCTAACCAGAAATTATCACGTGCTGAGTTTTCGTCTGTATAAGGACGTTTACCA
The DNA here is from genome assembly GCF_000581275.1 of Acinetobacter sp. 809848. NCBI lineage: Bacteria > Pseudomonadati > Pseudomonadota > Gammaproteobacteria > Moraxellales > Moraxellaceae > Acinetobacter > Acinetobacter sp. 809848. The sequence goes on along the minus strand of NZ_JEXG01000004.1, from coordinate 91,146 downwards.
AACATATGGCAAAGCGAGTTAATAAAGAATGTAACTTGATGGCTAATGATTAAACGTAAGAGACCACCTAGAAGGACTACACCCCATAGGTCGCCAGTTGCCCAACCGATTAAACCTAAAATACCAACATGAACTGCAACTACAAGTAGCGCGTAATATTTATGCTGGAACATGACCAATTTATCATTGAGTAGGTCTGGTGCATTTTTAAAGTCTGGCTCAGATGGTGAATGATCGCGGATCATCCAACCCATATGGGCATACCAAAAACCACGCTCAATTGAATACGGATCTTCATCAACATCATCAACATGTCGATGGTGAGTACGGTGACCAGATGCCCAGAACAAAATACTATTTTGTACGGCAAATGTTCCACCGATCATTAAAAGAATTTTAAGCGGTAACGACGCTTCATAAGCTCGGTGAGCCCAAAGGCGATGGTAACCAGCAGTAATCCCCATACTACTTAGAGCTAAAAGAAAAAATAAGCTTACCCATGCGCTTACACTAAAATCATAAAAATACGCATAAATCGGGATTATGATTGCGGCAAGAATTGGTAAACCAATTAAGGTAATGCTAGCGGTCCAGTTAATTGGGGCTTTGAGTGGGGCGGAAGTCATATCCGGCAGCGCTCCTAGAATCCTTGTGAAACAAGGTACAAAGACAAAACGACATAGCAAAACCAATCATCAAGATATATTGCTATTCTATCCTTCATATTAGCACGTGCTTAGTGAGAATCACTAGCATTATTGTACAGATGTATTGAAAGAACCGTAACAGAATTAAACTATGTCAAAGAGTTTTTCAAGCAGGAGAAGTTGTTTAATGAACGTACAACGATTGAAAAAAAAGAACAGCATTGATATTTCAAGAAAATTATCATTGAAGTGTGTCTTAGTCACAGTCAGTCTTGTATTAGCCGCATGTCAAAGTGCACCCGAACAAACTACGAAAAAAGTTCAAACAAAAAGAACAGTACACCAGACTCAAGCACCTGTTGTAAAAAAGAGAGTGAGTCCAGATGGCATTCAAGATATTGATTGGCAGATCACTCAGATCAGTGGTCATAAGGCAAAATTCTTTAACCAATGGCCCACTCTTTCACTGAACTCAGCAGTCAAAACAGTATCGGGACATACTGGCTGTAATGCTGTTTTTGGCCGTTATACATTTAATTTCAGTCAGCAAAAACTTGATATGCAAGTAAATGCAGGCCATTCAAGCTGTGATGGTGCTTTGGCTCAAGAAGCAGAGCTGGTAGATGCTTTGCAACGTATTCAACGCTTCCAACTCGTAGGTAATACGCTATATCTACTTGACCAGAGTGGTCAGCGCCTCATTCAGGCACAAAAGAAATAAAAGGTGGTTTTTACCACCTTTTTTATATTTATAGGGCTTCTAACATCGTGGTTGGAATATCTGTAATTAAGCCCTGAATCTCTAAATCACGCAGTCTTTTTGCTCTTTCTACATCATTGACTGTCCACACACTAATGTTCAAACCAGCTTGATGTGATAGTTGGATCATTTCATCTGTCGCCAGCTGATCGTGCCAACCAATATGACCGCACCCATATTGATGCGCGAGTTCAATTGCTGTTGCCCCAATAGGAAGTTCAACTAACAATCCACGTTTAAATTGAGAGTTGATATCGCGTAAGGCTGTTAAAATTTGAAGATCAAAACTTGTGATGGTGACGACTTTCTCAAAACCATGTAATTCCGTCTCGAGTTTTTGAACGAGCTTTTCGGCCAATGCCATATCTCTTACAGCTTTAACTTCAACTTCAATATGATCGAAATTATCAAGTAAGTTTAAAACACCTGTAAGGGTCGGTGTTGGTTCAGAAGTTGGCCAATTGGGCCAGCCTTGCCGATGATCGAATGACAACGCTTGAGCCAAAGTCGATTGCTCTACAATTTGATCGACTCCAGCTGTACGCAAAAAATTGTCATCATGAATAACAACTAACTCTTGGTCTTGAAGCTGACGAATATCGAATTCGACACCACGAATACCTAAATTTTTTATGTGCTGAAACCCACCAAGTGTATTTTCAGGAGCTTCTCGGCGTGCACCACGATGACCAATAATGCGCATAATTTTCTTCTATGAAATATTTTGACTATGGTCTCTTTAAAAAGAGCAGAGACCATGTTTAATCTAATCTATTTTTAAATAATCTCATTAATATTTTTTTGCCAAAGTACTTCTTGGCCACCTTCAGCACGCTGTAAAGCGCGTGATGCGACAAATAACCAGTCAGATAGACGGTTTAAAAGTTGGAGTGCTGTAGCTTGAATATTTTGATCACGAGTCTGTACTGACATGAGCGATCGTTCTGCACGGCGGCAAACGGCACGGGCTTGATGAGCATAACTACAAGATAAAGAACCAGACGGTAGGATAAACTCTTTAAGCATCGGTAAGTCTTCATTCATACGGTCAATTTCTTTTTCAAGAAATTCAATACAAACCGGCTGGAGTAGATTGTAATTTGGAATACAAACCTCTCCACCTAAATCAAAAAGCCAATGTTGAATCAGACTTAAGCTTTTATCCCAATCAGCCTTATCATTTACTTGGCTATCTGTGATTTGAGCACGAAGTACCCCAATAATGGCGTTGAGTTCATCAACATCACCAAGTGCTGTAATTCGTAAATCATCCTTGGCAACACGAGAACCATCGCCTAAACCTGTTGTACCTGAGTCGCCTGTGCGTGTATAGATTTTGCTTAAACGGTGTCCCATGATGGATATCCTGAACATAAAAAAGGGATAATGTCGGTCAGAACATTACCCCGAAACTGGAGTTAAGAAAATATTTTTATAGTTGGCGTGAGAAATTAATAACGGAAAGTGACCCCAACAGAAGCTTGACGGCCTGTATTAACATACCAGTCATTTGAAGGATAAGTATTTAATACTTCACGATACTGAACATCACCTACGTTTTGAATATTGGTAAATACTTTCACGTTAGGAATAATATTCCAGTAAGCATTTAAGTCCACAGTCGCGTAACCAGGCACTCGCATAGAATTGGCTGAGTCTGCATAAGATTTCGCTCTAGCAATTAATGAAGCACTAATTCCATATACTGCATTTTCTAAACCTGTGCTTATAGTGAGAGTCTGGCGAGGACGGTAGGCAATTTCTGTATTATCTTTTTCATTTTCTGTTTTTACGTAAGCATATTCAGTGGACAAGAATAGATCATCCTGACGCCACTTAATTCCAGCTTCACCACCTGTAAAGTTTGCTTTAGCTATATTTGTATTAGTACCAGCATTGTAGGCGATAAGATCTTTAATTTTTGTATGATAAACAGAAAAATTAGTACTCACATTTGATGTAAGATCGTAGTTCATACCCATTTCATAAGAAGTACTTTCTTCTGGGGCTAAGTTCTCATTGCCTCCCCATTGAGAATATAGTTCATTTAAGGTCGGAGCTCTGAAAGCACTGCCGATATTTGCATATACACTAGCATTAGGTAAGAAATGATAGCGTATAGCACCTTGTCCAACAGTATGAGTACCAAAGCGTTGGTTGTCTTCTAAACGAACACCGATTTGGGTGTCAAAAAGATCATTTTTGAGTTGATGCTGTAAATAATACCCTGTGCTATTTACACTTTTATCTGAGTTAAGAATGGTATTACTTTTATAATTTGCATCGTTATAGGTAGCACCAACTAAAATATTTTGGTTTGGAGTGAATTTCCATTTCAGGTTTAAATCACTCTCATTATTTTCAGTATTGTAATATGAGCCATAAGCAGGAACATTTTGTTTATCCTGAACATTTGCATAGTGTGCATTAATGATGAGATCAGGTAAAATATTATAAGCAACTTTAGTGTTAATAACTCGATTTTCGAACTGACGTTGTGCTGTATTGGTTATGTAGTCATTACTAAAAACGTTAGTGCCTTTATTTTCACTAATTGAAGCAGAAGCATCTATTAAGTTTTCTTGGAAGAAACCTATTTTAGCGTGATAGCCTTTTTGATCATAACCGGCTTTTTCATTTTCTGGCTGGCTTTCAAAAATACGTGTTCCATCACTTTCTAAGCGTTGCCCACCTACTTGTGCATAGAACCCTTGGTCAGTCACGAGATTGGCATTAACAATAGTCTTATAAGTATTATTTTCACCATAAATACCAGTTAGCTCAGCTCCTGTTTTCTCTGGTTTTTTAGAAATTAACTGGACGACACCACCAATCGCATCACTACCATATTGAACAGATGCCGGCCCTTTTAAAATTTCGATTTGTTGAACATCTGTTGTATCTAAAAATGCCGGATATAATGGACCAAGCTCATTTTGACTATTTAAACGAGCGCCATCTTTAAGAACTAATGTATGAACTGATTTAGTGCCGCGAAGTGAAATTTCAGAAATCTGACCTAGACCACCGCTTTGTTTTATATAAACAGAAGGATCGCGTTGAATAATATCTGAAACGTTTAGTAATGGATTCTGTTCAATTGTTTTTTCATCAATTACTGAAATACGCGCCGGAACCTCACTAGCTTTTTCAGCACTTTTTGAAGCAGTCACTACAATTGGATCAAGCTGAGTTACATTCGTTGTATCTTCAGCAAAAATAACAGGTGAAAACCCCATCGCAATAGCGATAGCCCCTACCAGACGAGTAGGTTGAAAAGACTTAGACATAACATGCTCCATACATTCACCCCACGTGAATGATCGGGTAGATAGATGAAACAAGTAGGTCTCCGGACTTCAGCGCCATATTTAATTTATGGACATATTCACCTTCCCACATCACTGCAGTGGTGTAAGTCGAGAACGACTTAAAAAATATGCTTTACATTGTTACCGTTGCGGGGGCAGTGCCGGACTTTCACCAGCTTCCCTAAAGCATGAATTGCTTACACTTGCTTCCAATTTTACGCAGTATAAAGTGGCGATTTACTTCATACAATGTCATTTGGAGCAATTCCCTGAGAACTTTTACGCAAGGGACAAAAATTGCATTACAATGGCGCTTATTTTAAGAAATGGTTGTAGTTTAGGCAGATCATGAGCCCATCAAACCAAAAACGTACACGAGCAAAAATCTGTGGAATTACTCGCATTCAAGATGTTCAGGCAGTTGTTGCTGCTGGAGCAGATGCGATTGGTTTTGTTTTTTTCCCGCCAAGTCCAAGACATGTAACGGTTGAACAGGCCCAAGAATTAGCAAAAGTAATTCCACCTTATGTACAAATGGTAGGTTTGTTTGTAAATACGAGTGCTGCTGAAATTCAGGATGTACTTGATTGTGTTCCCCTAGATGTATTACAACTACATGGCGATGAAACTCCAGAACAATGTCAGGAAATTGCTCGCCATTGTAAACGTCGCTGGTATAAAGCGATTCAGGTTAAACCTGATCTGGATGTAGTTGCTGAAATTCAAAAATATCAGGCAGCTGGTGCCAGTGCTGTATTGCTCGATGCGTGGCATCCTGAGCTCAAAGGGGGCACAGGACATCAGTTTGACTGGTCTAAATTCCCAAAACTTGATATTCCCTTAATCTTGGCAGGTGGTTTAACCCCTGACAATGTCATTGACGCTATTCATACTACCGGTGCTTTTGCAGTAGATGTGAGCGGAGGCGTAGAGTCCGCAAAAGGTATAAAAGACCAACAACTCATTGAACGATTTATGCAAGGAGTCCAACGTGGATCAGCAAAACAATGTGATTGACTATACACAGTACCCAGATGCTGCAGGGCATTTCGGTATCCATGGCGGACGTTTTGTGTCAGAAACTTTAATGGCGGCATTAGAAGATTTAGAAAATCTCTATTCCCGCATGAAAAATGATGAACAGTTTTTGGCAGAATTCGACCGTGACCTCGCCTACTATGTAGGTCGTCCTAGTCCACTTTATTATGCTGAGCGATGGTCAAAAGAGTTAGGTGGTGCGCAAATTTACCTTAAACGTGAAGACTTGAACCATACAGGCTCACACAAGGTAAACAATACGATTGGTCAGGCGTTATTGGCAAAGCTTTCTGGTAAAAAACGTATTATTGCCGAAACTGGTGCTGGGCAGCATGGTGTAGCAACAGCAACAATTGCAGCACGTTTAGGTCTTGAATGTGTTGTTTATATGGGTGCTGAAGACGTTAAGCGTCAAGCCATGAACGTTTATCGTATGCGTTTGTTGGGTGCTACAGTTGTTCCTGTACAAAGCGGCTCTAAAACGCTGAAAGACGCCATGAACGAAGCGATGCGTGACTGGGTAACCAACGTTGATACGACGTACTATGTGATTGGTACAGTTGCAGGTCCGCATCCATATCCTCAACTCGTTCGTGACTTCCAGTCGATTATTGGTCGTGAAGCACGTAAACAGATTTTGGAACAAGCAGGTCGCTTACCAGATGCATTAGTTGCCTGTGTAGGTGGTGGTTCAAATGCAATGGGCTTGTTCTATCCATTCTTAAACGATGCCAACGTGAAAATGTATGGTGTTGAAGCAGCTGGTTTTGGTATTGAAACTGGTAAACACTCTGCGCCATTAAATGCGGGTCATGTGGGTGTATTGCACGGTAACCGTACTTACTTGATGAGTGATGAACAAGGCCAGATTATTGAGACACATAGTATCTCGGCGGGCCTTGATTATCCGGGTGTCGGTCCTGAACATAGCTTCTTGAAAGATATGAAGCGCGTAGAATACGTGCCGATTAATGATACAGAAGCTTTGCAAGGTTTTCGTGATTTAACCAAAATCGAAGGGATTATTCCTGCACTTGAAAGCTCTCATGCGATGGCCTATGTGTCTAAGCTTGCACCGACGATGTCTAAAGATCAGATTATTATTGCGACTGTTTCAGGTCGTGGTGACAAAGATTTAATGACAGTTGCACGCATTGATGGCGTAGAAATGGTCGAGATGTAAGAGGATACAATGCCAAGTTTGTTTATGGTGATGTTAGGTGGGCGTCATGCACGTGCTAATACAGAAGTTCATGATGTAGTCATGGCGGTAGGAGATACTTTGGAAGAAGTTTATCCTCAACTTAAACAGGCTTGGTTTGGTGAGGCTCAAGGATTGCATATTGATGCTTGGGCCAAGCTCTCAGGAGTTAGCTCTCAAGGACAAAATTATCAAATTCACTTTACAGATGCTGCTCCACAACCAGATGATTTAAAATTATATTTAATTAATCTGGGGGGATATAATGCAAGTGAATTCGGTGAACTTCACCGTTATGAGTTTGTGGTTGCACCGAATGCGGTAGTTGCCAAACAATTAGGTAAACAATTTATAGATCGGCAGTGGCAAAAAGCACATACAGATCGAGTCATTGATATTGATGACTGCTTAGCAATAGATTGTGTAGCAGGGCGCTATATTCATTTAATAAAAGGCGATTTTGCTGAAACAATTTGGGAAAATACGTATTTGACCGTGGTATAGGTCATTTGAAATCTAATATTCATATGGAAGTGGGTAAATGGATTTAATTCAAGAAAATGGACAGCCTCGCTACGGGCGTTTTGAATCTGTACCGTCAACCATTCACGTACAACATTATATTTATAAAACCCCTTACGGTAAGGTCCTTAAAGGCTGGCGTAAGCAATTAAAATATAAAAAAATTAAATTCTGCGGCATTCAACATAAACACTATAGTATTGGTCTGGCAATTGCAGATATTGGCTGGGTTGGGCACGGTTTTTTCTATATTTATGACCATGAAACAGAGCAAGTCATCGAGTGGAATGCGATTCAGCCTTTGGGGCATAAAACCTACCTTGATGAACAGCCCTTATTTAATCAAAGTTATTTTTCTAAATCGCCTTATCAGTTTGATATCCAGCATGCGAATGGTGTGCGATACATTCGAGTCACTAAATATGGTGAGATTCAGCTTAGCGCTCGTATTTTTTGTGCTGGAACCGATATATTAAGTTTGTGTACACCAACTGGCATCAATGGTTGGACTTATACCCAAAAGCAGACCACATTGGCTGTAGAGGGAATGTTTATTAATAAGCAAAACCAAGTCGTACAATTTGATGAAAAGACATTTGCCTCTTTAGATGATACCTGCGGTTTTTTGCGACCTGAAACGGCTTGGTTCTGGCTTTCATGTAATTTCTGGGATGAGCAAGGGCGTCGTATTGGTTTAAATTTAGCTTCTGGTGTTAATGAAAGTTTTGGTAATGAAAATTGCTTATGGATTAACGGAGTTTTATTTCCACTAACTGATATTTTATTTGAAAAAGTAAATGATGAGCTTTGGCAAATTAGCTCTTTAGATCAAAAACTTAATCTACAGGTCCATATTGGTTGGTGCCGATACGAAAATATTAATTTAAGAATGATTGGCAGTCAGTTTAACCAGTGGCAAGCTAAAATTAGCGGAACGATTGAGCATGAGGCAACCGATATCATCAATTGCAATGAGCAATACGGTTTACTAGAACAACATTATGCAAAATGGTAACAAGCAGGTTATAAACCTGCTTGCCAGAATGCCTCACCAGCTGCAATAGGATCATTGGTCTTTTCGAGTGTTTCAATCCAAACAGGATATTGACGAATGACTGGATGCTGACTTGGATGAAAGTCTTTTTTAAACCAATCTAAATATTGGTTTTTCATAGCGGTTAATGTGCCATTTTTGCCAAAGAACCAAGGTAAACCTTTAAGATTCATCAAGAGTCTTTCTCTTGGACTAAAGCCATCACATTTCAACATGATGTTGGTGCGATAGAGTGTAAAGCCAAACATCAGTACTGTTGTAAGAACCAATACAAAACGACGAGTTGACTCAGGAACTTCACCCACCTGTTTCATGACATCAAAAGCAACATCGCGGTGCTCCATCTCTTCAATGGCATGCCAAGCAAACAGTGCTCGGACATAGGGGTGAGCATTTTCCAAAGTTTTTTTATGGCTATAAAAGGTTTCTGCCATTAGCGCTGTTAAATGTTCCGCTGCCGCTGTCATCGCAATATTGTATTGTGGTGAGCGTTTGGTGAGTTCAAAACGAAAAATTCTTTTAAGTGTGGCTGTGAACTGGTCAACAGGCATACCTTGCTCTTTCATGAGCTGATTCATTTTGTCATGAGCAATACCGTGTTGAGCTTCTTGTTTAATAAAGTCTGCAACCCGTTTTTGTAGTTCGGGATCATCAATTTTGTCTCGGAACATACGGACACATTCAATAAAATAACGCTCTCCATCTGGAAAGGTTAAGCTGAGCGCATCAAACATACGAGTCAAAAAAGGATCATTATTAAACCAAAAGCGAGGCGCTTCGTTTAAATGAAAATCCAGATCTTTACGAACTACTGGCTCGACCTGATAAGAAACATGTGCGTTCATATTTTTATTTCTCGCATCTAACATGTTCATTAGTATGTCGCTAATAGTCGGCTTTGTTTTGACAGTTATTGCCAATTTTTATACAGTTTGCGACAAGATGGCATTAAAAAAAGGATGAGCCATGCAGGATTTTACGATTTCAAATGGCTACTTTTATCTTTGGAATACTTATCTAAAAGAAAAAGGAATCGATTGGCAGGCATTAAACCTTACAGATGTTCAGGCCCGTCAAGTTCAAAATATTTTAGCTTCATCTATTGATGCTCAATCTTCTTTAAACTTTTTTCTTGAACTTTTAGAGCTGACAGAGTCTCGTCTACAAGTTTCTAATTTAGCCCTAGAAATGGCAACTTGTATTACACCTGCCAATTTTGGTGTACTGGGATATATGGCTTCTCGGAGTGGGAGCTTTGCAGAGGTTCTTGAATATGTCATGAAATTCCATCGTCTCGTGATTGACGGTGAGCAAGTCGTGCCTATGCAAGTTGAACAAGATGCTTCTAATATCCGTTTGTATTGGCCCTTAGTTGATGCCAGTAATATCATACTTTGTGAGCTGACTTTAGCTGCTATGGTTCAGCTTGCTAAACAAATTGCTCCTTTCCATGATTTTCTCTTGCAGCATGTTGAGTTTGTGCACCGCTCACGTGGTCCATTAGTTCACTATCAGCGTTTCTTTCAATGTAAATTATCATTTGAGCAACCTTACTATGCATTAACTTTTGCAAGTGAGGGATTGAATGTTCGTCCTCGACATGCAGACCCCAGCTTAATGCAACTTTTAGTGAAACAAGCAGAAGAGGCATTAGCTCAGCGGAAAATACATACAGATTTAGCCCAGCAAATACATTGGATTGTTCATGAATATTTTAAACACAAGCAACAAGCCCCTAAAATAGAGGATATTGCCATCGAGTTGAATATTTCAGTACGAAGCTTGCAGCGTCAATTACAGTCATTAAATACTTCATTTAAATTAATTTTAGATACTGAACGCATGAAACGCTGTGAAATATTACTTCACCAAAATGAAAGCCTCACCACAATTGCTGAACAGTTGGGATATTCGGATCAGTCGGCACTTGCACGGGCTCATAAAAATTTGACAGGACAAACTTTACTCACGCGGAAAAGGGAATTACAACTCGCCAATAAAAATATTGCGAAATAAGTTTTGTGTGATTATTTTTTGATCGGACGGCAATCTAATAATGGCTCGAAAATAGGAAGCTTTGATCATTGAGAAAAGTTTCAAAATATTGATAAATGTACACCATGGGTTGTATGAATCATACAATCGAATATCGCCATAACGTTAGACCTGTTCAATGGACAAAAAATAGCGTTAAAATGCGATGTTCTTGTATTTCTACAAACAACTCCTCAATTTTAAATAATTCAAGGAAAGCACAACCCTATGTCACGTCTTGCCACCCGTTTTGAAAAGCTTAAGTCCCAACAACGTAAAGCGCTTGTATCTTATGTTATGGCGGGTGATCCACAGCCACAAGTAACGGTTCCGTTACTGCATAAAATGGTTGCAGCAGGAGTAGATGTCATTGAGCTTGGTTTACCATTTTCAGATCCAATGGCTGATGGTCCGGTAATTGCGCTTGCAGCTGAACGTGCGCTTGCGGCAGGGACTAACACGTTGGATGCACTCAACATGGTAAAAGAGTTCCGTGAGCAGGATCAGGAAACACCTGTTGTTTTAATGGGTTATCTGAATCCGGTTGAAGTGATTGGTTACGAGAAGTTTGTTTCTCATGCGAAACAATGTGGTGTAGATGGCTTATTACTTGTGGATTTACCACCAGAAGAGTCAAAAGAATTTGGTGCGGTGTTGAAACAACATGATATGGACCAAATTTTCTTACTTGCACCAACTTCTACAGATCAACGCATTCAACATGTGACAAATCAGGCAAGTGGTTTTATTTACTACGTTTCACTTAAGGGTGTAACTGGAGCAGCAACACTTGATACGGCAGAAGCTGCTGCACGTATTCAAAAAATCAAAAATGCCACTAATATTCCAGTGGGTGTTGGTTTTGGTATTAGTGATGCCGCTTCAGCAAAAGCAATGGGTAGCGTTGCTGATGCCGTGATCGTAGGTAGTGCTTTCGTTAAAAATTTTGCAACGTTGGCAGCGGATGACGCTGTTGAACAGACGGTGAGTAAAGTCAAGGAGCTTCGAGCAGCGCTCGATGAGTTAGTATGAATCAAGAAGTGAAACCAGGGAAAGTTCTTAGCCCTTCGACACCATGGACAAAACGTCCGGTTCCAGGTATTGAAGTAGCAGATGAGCAACAAATTCTCAAAGCAACATTTACTGAGCCAACGATTGAATGTCCTGAATGTCATGCACTAGTGACACGTACAGCAATTTCTTTCAATGCATATGTTTGTCCGCAATGCGACGAACACTTACGAATGAAAGCTCGTGACCGCTTGAACTGGTTCTTTGATAATGTTGTAACTGAATTGGGTCAAGAATTTACTGCAAAAGATCCATTAAAGTTTGTTGACTCTAAACCGTATCCAGATCGTATGCGTGAAGCGCAAAGCAAAACTGGTGAAACGGAAGCGTTAATTGCCATGCAAGGTAACTTAAATGGCGTAGATATGATTGCATGTGCTTTTGAGTTCGACTTTATGGGCGGCTCAATGGGTACAGTTGTCGGTGACCGTTTTGTAAAGGCCGCCGAGCTTGCAATTGAAAAACGTCAGCCATTAATCTGTTTCGCAGCTTCTGGCGGCGCGCGTATGCAAGAAGGTATGTTGTCGCTTATGCAAATGGCGCGTACTTCTGCCGCGATTCAAAAATTAAAAGATGCTGGCTTACCATATATCGTTGTGTTAACACATCCTGTGTATGGTGGTGTAACAGCTTCTTTAGCAATGTTGGGTGATATTCATATTGCTGAACCTAAAGCGATGATTGGCTTTGCTGGTAAGCGTGTAATTGAGCAGACTGTACGTGAAACTCTTGAAGAACCGTTCCAACGTGCTGAATATTTGCTTGATCATGGTGTAATCGATCAGATTGTTCATCGTCATGCTTTACGTGATACTGTATCTCGACTTGTATCGAAATTGATGAACTTACCTTGAACCAACAAGCTCCACTTTCAATAGACTCTTTAGATACATGGCTCAATTATTGGAGCCATGTTCACGTTACAGGGATAGATCTTGGTCTGGAACGTGTAATTCCTGTTGCAGAAAAGCTGGGTGTAACTCAGCCTCATGCTAAAGTTTTTACAGTAGCCGGAACGAATGGTAAAGGCTCAACCACAACCACACTGGCTGCGATATTAAACGCACAAGGTTATAAAGTTGGGTTATATCAGTCACCGCATATCTATCGCTTTAATGAGCGAGTTAAATTAGGTGGGGTAGAAGTCGATGATCAAATTCTGATTGATGCTTTTGTTCAAGTCGATCAGGCTCGTCGCGATTGTGATTTAAGCTTATCTTTTTTTGAAGCAACCACTTTGGCTGCTTTTGTTATTTTTAAACAACAACAATGTGATGTATGGGTGCTTGAAGTTGGTCTGGGCGGACGCTTAGATGTTGTCAATGTGATTGATCCCGACATTGCAGTAATTACTAATATTGGCCTAGATCACACAGATTGGCTAGGCGATACCGTCGAAAAAATTGCTTTTGAAAAAGCAGGCATTATTCGTCCATATATTCCGGTTATCTTCGCGGGTGAGCAACCATTGCCGCAAGCAATTCAAGATAAAGCACAAAGTTCACAAGCAGACTTATATACCGTTAATCGTGATTATTTTTATAAGCTCGCAGAAGATGGACAAAACTGGTACTTTGCTTCGGAAGGAACCACTTTAAAACTTCCTTTAGGTACATTAGCGATTGAAAATATTGCAGGAGCGGTTGCGGCCATTTTAAATAGTGGACTTGAGATTTCTCAGTCAGCATTAGAAAAAGGTATCCAATCTGCTCGCTTAGCTGGACGTTTTGAACAGCGTCAAGTGGATGGGAAGACGGTCATTTTTGATGCTGGGCACAATCCACATGGTGTTGAATTTTTGTTAAAGCAATTGCGAAATTTCTTAGAATACCATAAACAGTACACAGAAGTTGTCGCAGTATTTTCAATGCTGGCAGATAAAGATATAAAATCAGTAGTCGATTTATTGAAACCTACTGTTTTACATTGGAAAATTGCTGAATTGAATGTGCCGCGTGCTGCACCGATTCAGCAACTCAATGATGCCTTGCAAGGCCAGACAGTACAACAATATGGCAATATCAAAGAGGCTTTTAAATCAGCGCTTGAGCAAACAAATAACAATCAGCTGATTTTGGCCTGTGGTTCGTTTCATACTTTAGAAGCGATTTGGGAGTATTTGGAAGAATGTCAATGAATAACAAACAACGCTGGATGGGTGGCGTTGTTTTACTAGGAGGTGGTGTTTTATTGGCAGCATTGCTTCTAAAAGGAAATGAGGAAATAAAACAGGTTGAAGCTCAACCATCCGCATCCACATCGCCAAAAACTCAAACTAAACCAAAACAGACAACTGAAGGGCAAATGGTACAACTACAACCGCTTGCGGTTGATGTTGAAACTGAAAAACGTTTGCTAGAAGAACAGCGTCGTGCGCGTGAAAAGGCCGTTGCTGAACAAGAAGCACGTGCAGCTGAGTTCTTAGCAATGCAGCAGCAAGCTGAAGCTGATGCTGCTCGTAAAGCTGCAGCAGAGTACGCTGCTATTAATGCGCGCCGTACAGCGGCTCAAGAAAGTTCAGATAATATTCCACCGGAGTTAGTGGGTGAGGCGAAAGCTAAAAACCAGCAAACCAATACGGTGAATAAAACAACTGATACTTCAAAAATAGATGCAGACAAAAAAGCTGCTGAAGCAAAACGCCAAGCAGAAGCAGACAAGAAAGCGGCTGAAGCTAAACGACAGGCAGAAGCAGACAAAAAAGCAACTGAAGCAAAACGTCAAGCGGAAGCAGACAAGAAAGCAGCTGAAGCTAAACGACAGGCAGAAGCTGATAAAAAGGCTGCAGAAGCGAAACGCCAAGCAGAAGCAGACAAGAAAGCTGCAGAAGCGAAACGCCAAGCAGAAGCTGATAAAAAAGCCTCTGATGCTAAACGAAAAGCTGAAGCTGAAAAAGCGCGTGAGCTGCTTGAAAATGGCGATAAAAAGTGGATGGTTCAAGTCGCTTTGGCTGCTAACCAAGCCAATGCAGATGCAGTTGTTTCTAAATTACGAGCTAAAGGCTATAAGGTCACTACAAGCCCAACCAGTAAGGGTATTCGTATTATGGTTGGACCTGCAAAAGACCGTGATACAGCAGATGCTGCGCGTAAGAAAATTACTTCTGATTCAAGTTTAAACATGAAATCAGCGTGGGTGATTGACTGGGTACCGTTAGACCAACGTTAACCAAATTAAAAATTCCACTCAAGATGTCACTAAGATGGATTCGACAGTTGCTGTTGAATCCATCTTACATTTTCAGGTGTAAATAATCGGTCAATGTTCTTCCAAATAATATGATAACCGTAACCCCCTTGTTTCATTTCCTTAACCGCATCATTAATTGCCCAATTTTCAAAAATAATGCGATACATGGCAACGCTGGCCCCTGTACGATCTGAACCATGGTAGCAGTGCAATAAAACGCGCTGATCATTCTGCTTGGCAATTTTGATTTGTTGCATGACTTCTAAGAGATCTTGTCGGTCAATTGCCCAAGTGTTGATAGGAATATGTACAAGATTAAAATTTTCATTTTTAAAAACTAAACTATCTGCGTCTTTGGCTCTTAAATTAATGATCGTTCCAATTTGATGATCCTTTAATTCAGAAATCATTGCTGTATCAGGTTGTTCACTGCGATAAACATCATTACTAATTTGATAAAAGTTATGAGTCTGAGAAACTAAGCTTCCCCAATCTTGTGGTCGATGCTCATGGGCGATACTTTCGTGCTGCATACACCCTTGTAAACTTATACAGATGACAAGTGTAAGGAGCGATAATTTTTTCATTTTTGATACCGTTTCAGCTCATCAGGGTCGTGAGCACAAATTATTTCAATCTTGGGTTCATGTTGAGCTAAATGCTGTAAACGCTTGAGGTTAAAAAGACGCTTTTCATTATCTTCTGCAAATGTTTTTTCCACCAGACCAAGTGATCTTAATTTATTTTTAGGGTTTAACTCTAGGTGTGAGTAGTAGGCATCTCCACAAAATAATACCCATTGATTTTGTTGCTTTATGGCAATCCCGCAATGTCCAGCTGTATGTCCTAACAGCGGTATCATTAAAATTTCATCTTGAAACAGCGGAAAACCTTTAACTTTTTCGAGGTTGAACCATGCTTCACCTTTTTGATATTCAACGAAGTTCCAATACCGATGATCTTTATATTGATTGGTTCTATAGCGAAGTTTGCCTTTAAAATTTGGAAGTTGGGCAGCGTTGTATTCTGCTGCTAAAACATGAACTGTGGCATGAGGAAAATCTGAGATACCACCAGCATGGTCGAAATCAAGATGAGTGACAAAAATATGCTGTACATCTTTGGGACTAAACCCGAGCTTTTGGATTTGTTGGATCGCACTAAATTCAATATTATGCTCAATATTGCCTAAGCGTTTAACTAATGAGCCTAGGCGCTGCTTCATATGTAAGTAATCTTGCAAGCCAAAGCCAGTATCGATAAGCACTAAGCCTCGATCAGTTTCAACTAAAAGACAATGACAGATTACCTCAGCTCGGAAGCCTTTTTGTCCAAATAAGGGGGCACAAACTGGGCACATACTGCCACACTTTAAATGATGAATTTTATAGATCATGATTTTTATTTTTTTACCAAATCGTTTCGAGTTATAACTGATCTAAACAATAAAAACCATGAGTATTCAATACATAAATAAAAAAGCCATCACTACGGATGACTTTTTCGGGTGTGATATTTAATCTAAATGTGCCTACGCGCTTCGCTTGTCTTGTAAGGAATTTTTCAGATGCTTGCCTACGCACTGCGTTTGTCTTGCAAGCAATAAAACCTTTAGTCGGTTTTATTGCTTTCAGGCTGTGGCGTGAGGCGTAAATAAGGTTTAACAGCCGTATAACCTTTAGGGAAACGTTGTTTAATTTCTTCTTCATCTTTAAGTGATGGCACAATCACGACATCTTCACCTTGCTGCCAGTTCGCAGGCGTAGCGACTTTATGTTTATCTGTTAATTGTAATGAATCCACAACACGTAAGACTTCATTAAAATTTCGGCCCGTCGAAGCAGGGTAGGTAATGATTAAGCGAACTTTTTTGTTAGGATCAATAATCACTAATGAGCGCACTGTTAGAGTTTCACTGGCATTAGGGTGAATGAAGCCATAGAGCTCAGATACTTTACGATCTTTAT
Organism: Acinetobacter sp. 809848; assembly: GCF_000581275.1. Taxonomy (NCBI): domain Bacteria; kingdom Pseudomonadati; phylum Pseudomonadota; class Gammaproteobacteria; order Moraxellales; family Moraxellaceae; genus Acinetobacter; species Acinetobacter sp. 809848. Next base: position 74,352 of record NZ_JEXG01000004.1, on the reverse strand, counting down.
CTGCAATGATTGGAAAGTTTACAGTTGTGTTTTGTGTTTCATTAATATCGTTGATCCAACCTTTATGAGACTCTACATCATCTACAGACAAAGCAATCGCTTTAACATTACGCTTCGTAAATTCATCTTTTAATTTTGCTGTGTAACCTAACTCTGTTGTACATACTGGCGTATAGTCGGCTGGATGTGAAAATAAGATTCCCCAACTATCCCCTAAAAAATCATAAAAATTAATTGGGCCTTCGCTCGATTCTTGTTGAAAATCGGGGGCAGTGTCTCCTAATCGTAGTGTCATGATATTTCCTCAATTGCTCATAATTTGTTATTCGATTGAATGAATATGCAGCATTTACTTTATGATTAAAATTATTGTTTTTATATTTTATTATGAAATTTTTATATAAGTGTAAATATATATGACTAAAACTCATTATTTTAAGTGCTTAATCAATGTAACTTTAAGGTAAATTTGCTAAATTAGATTTCTCGGAAGTTATGCTTAATAGATGAGCGTTAATGGTGTGTTTTTGGTGCTCGGCACATTAAGGGGAGATTAGATGAATGAAAAACCATTCGTCTAACTATCAGATTTTTTTTAGGGGTTTTGTGCAAACCCCTTGTACTTCAAATTTCTGGCACCATAATAAACGACTGAGAAAAAGTTTATTCATTTGACCAAGCAAGATTTAGAGAGTTTATCCATGTTGGCAAGTCTGATCGGAGGTATCTTCGGTACAAAAAATGAGCGTGAACTCAAACGCATGCGCAAAATTGTTGAGCAAATCAATGCGCTCGAGCCGACGATATCAGCTTTAAGCGATGCAGACTTATCTGCAAAAACTCCAGAATTCAAACAACGTTATAATAATGGCGAAAGTTTAGATAAATTACTTCCAGAAGCGTTTGCAGTTTGTCGTGAAGCTGCTAAGCGTGTGATGGGTATGCGTCACTATGACGTTCAGTTAATCGGTGGTATTACCTTACATGAAGGTAAGATTGCCGAAATGCGTACCGGTGAAGGTAAAACCCTTATGGGTACTCTGGCGTGTTATTTAAACGCTTTGAGTGGCCAAGGTGTACATGTCATTACTGTGAACGATTATTTGGCACAGCGTGATGCCGAATTGAACCGCCCATTATTTGAATTTTTGGGTCTATCAATTGGTACGATTTATTCAATGCAAGGTCCGTCAGAAAAAGCGGAAGCTTATCTTGCAGATATTACTTACGGTACCAATAACGAATTCGGTTTTGACTACTTACGTGATAACATGGTGTTTTCTTTAGCAGAAAAGAAACAACGTGGTTTGCACTATGCCATTATCGATGAAGTTGACTCCATCTTAATTGATGAGGCTCGTACACCATTAATTATTTCTGGTCAAAGTGAAGACTCTTCGCATCTGTATTCTGCAATCAATACGATTCCTCCTAAATTACATCCGCAAAAAGAAGAAAAAGTTGCAGATGGTGGGCATTTCTGGATTGATGAAAAGCAGCGTTCAGTTGAAATGACCGAGGTTGGTTATGAAACTGTTGAACAAGAACTTATTCAGATGGGCTTGTTGGCTGAAGGCGAAAGCTTATATTCAGCAACAAACCTAAACCTTGTTCACCATGTATCTGCTGCCATTCGTGCACATTTCCTATTCCAACGTGATGTTCACTACATCATTCATGATGGTGAAGTGGTTATTGTCGATGAGCATACGGGCCGTACGATGCCGGGTCGTCGTTGGTCAGAAGGTTTGCATCAAGCTGTTGAAGCAAAAGAAGGCTTAGAAATTCAGCCTGAAAACCAAACTTTAGCGACAACAACATTCCAGAACTACTTCCGTCTTTATAAAAAGCTTTCAGGTATGACAGGTACTGCTGATACTGAAGCTGCGGAAATGAAAGAAATTTACGGTCTTGACGTTGTGATTATTCCAACTCACCGTCCAATGATTCGTAACGACCAAAACGATTTAATTTATTTAAACCGTAACGGCAAATATAACGCGATTATTCAAGAAATTATGAATATTCGTGGGCAGGGTGTTGCTCCAATTCTTATTGGTACAGCAACCATTGAAGCCAGCGAAATTTTATCTTCTAAGTTAATGCAAGCTGGTATTCATCATGAAGTTTTGAACGCAAAACAACATGAGCGTGAAGCTGACATTATTGCTCAAGCGGGTAGCCCGAATGCAGTAACGATTGCAACTAACATGGCTGGTCGTGGTACGGATATTATCTTGGGTGGTAACTGGAAAGCGAAACTTGCCAAACTTGAGAACCCAACTGCAGAAGATGAAGCACGTCTAAAAGCGCAATGGGAACAAGACCATGAAGATGTATTGCAAGCAGGTGGTTTGCATATCATTGGTTCTGAACGCCATGAATCACGTCGTATTGACAACCAGTTACGTGGTCGTGCCGGTCGTCAGGGTGACCCTGGTGTTTCTCGTTTCTATTTATCTCTTGAAGATGACCTGATGCGTATTTTCGCAGGTGACCGTGTCGTTGGTATGATGCGCGCGATGGGTTTAAAAGAAGACGAAGCGATTGAACATAAAATGGTGAGCCGTTCGATTGAGAATGCTCAGCGTAAAGTTGAAGCGCGTAACTTCGATATTCGTAAGAACTTATTGAAATACGATGATGTGAATAATGAACAGCGTAAGATCATTTATTCTCAACGTGATGAAGTATTAGCTGAAAATACCTTAAAAGAATATGTTGAAGAAATGCATCGTGAAGTGATGCAAGGCATGATTGCTAACTTTATTCCACCAGAGTCAATTCATGACCAGTGGGATGTGGAAGGTTTAGAAAATGCTTTACGTATTGATTTAGGTATTGAGCTACCAGTTCAGGAATGGTTAGACCAAGATCGTCGTTTAGATGAAGAAGGTTTGGTTGAGCGTATTAGTGATGAAGTGATTGAGCGTTATCGTCAGCGCCGTGCTCAAATGGGTGATGAATCTGCAGCAATGCTTGAGCGCCATTTCGTTTTAAACTCTCTTGATCGCCATTGGAAAGATCACTTGGCTGCAATGGATTATTTGCGTCAAGGTATTCACTTACGTGGCTATGCGCAAAAGAACCCTGAGCAAGAATATAAGAAAGAAGCTTTCAACCTGTTCGTAAACATGTTGGGTATTATTAAAACTGATGTTGTGACTGATTTGTCTCGTGTACATATCCCAACACCAGAAGAACTTGCAGAAATGGAAGCTCAACAACAGCAGCAAGCTGAATCAATGAAGCTTTCTTTTGAACATGATGATGTAGATGGTTTAACTGGTGAAGTTACACTTTCTCAAGAAACCATGAACGAGTCTGCCGATCAGCAAGCTTTCCCTGTTCCAGAAAGCCGTAATGCCCCATGCCCATGTGGTTCAGGACTAAAATATAAGCAATGTCACGGTAAGATCTAATCTGCCTTCTCAAAAAAAGCAGAACAATTGTTCTGCTTTTTTTATGTTTGTAGTAAGCCTGTGAATAATGTTTGCAGTTTTAAGCATTAAATGCTATTTACTTCTCATCCAGAGTGTATGTTGGAAAGACAATGAAAAAAGTATTACAACCTTTATTTTTAACTGTTCTTGCTGTACCAAGTTTTGTTTTTGCAGCAGAAGCAGCTTCAGCCCCTCAAACGACAACGGTTGACAAAGTACTTGCAGCAAAAGGCCCAACTTCGGCTCAAGCTGTAGTGAAGCAAGAAAATACTACAGTGATTAGTCCACGTACAGGTATTCGCTATACGTTGGGTAACACAGGTAATCGCCCAATTATCTTACAAACTACAGCGATTGCTCCGGCAAACTCAGCAAACATTAATCGAATTGTGGCAAGCAACCCAGCTCTCTCTGCAAAAAGCCAAGAAAAAGCAAAAGTTGCTTTAATCGGTGAAGCAGCTGTAGCAGGACCAGCAGCAGTTGCAGCAAGCAATGTAACAGCGCCAGCTGCAACAAATAGTGTTGCTCCAGCAAATCCTGCATCAATGAACTAATTCATATACGTATAAAAAGCCAGTTCAAATTGAACTGGCTTTTTTATGGGGGTGTCTTTAAAACTTTAAATCTGATTATTTACATCATCATTTTTTGTTTCACGAATGAGTAAGAACGCAACTAATGATAAAAGTGATGCAGCAGTCAGATAATAACCAACTGCATATAAACCATAAGTTTCAGCAAGCTTAGTCGCAATCAGTGGGGCAAAGGATGCACCAAAAATACCAGCCAAGTTAAAAGTTAATGCTGAACCTGTATATCGAACTGAAGTTGGGAAAAGTTCAGAAAGAACTGTACCAATTGGACCATATGTTAAGCCCATAATTGCCAAGCCAGTACATAAGAAAAGGAAAACGATTAAAGTATTTCCAGACTCTAACATACTAGAGAAGAACAAGCCGAAAATCGCAGCAGCAATACAAACGCCAATAGAAGTTGTTTTTCGACCAAATTTTTCTGCAAAAATAGCCGATAAAGGAATGAATGCGGCAAAGCAAAGTGTGGCAAACAATTGAAGTTCTAAAAACTCTCCACGCGCATAACCCAGTTTAGTGGTTCCCCAGTTTAAGGCAAATACGGTAGTAAGATAGAACACAACAAAGGTGCAGATTGCTGCAACTGTACCAAGAATAAGCTTACCTGTATGTTTGGTTAAAACTTCTTTAAATGGAATATTAACTTCTTTTTGCTTATCTAAGACTTTCTGGAAAGCTGGAGTTTCATGAAGTTTTAAACGAATATATAAGCCAACAATAACCAATACAGCACTGGCAATGAATGGAATACGCCAACCCCATTGCATGAATGCTTGCTCAGGAATAACTGCACTCAATAATAAGAATGAACCTGTTGCCAGAATAAAGCCAATTGGAGCACCTAGTTGCGGAAACATGCCGTACCATGCTCTTTTACCTTCTGGGGCATTTTCAGTCGCTAATAATACTGCGCCGCTCCATTCACCGCCTAAACCTAAGCCTTGTCCTAAACGACAAACAGCTAATAGTAATGGTGCGACAATTCCGATTTGAGTATAAGTCGGAAGTAAACCAATACATACGGTTGAAATACCCATGGTCAGTAAAGCTGCAACTAGAGTTGCTTTACGACCGATACGGTCTCCTAGATGGCCAAATAATGCGGCGCCGATAGGACGAGCAATAAAGGCAATTGCAAAGGTTGCCAGAGATTGTAAGACTGCGGCACTGCCACTACTAGCAGGGAAAAATAGGTGAGGAAAGATAATCACGGCAGCTGTTGCATAGATATAAAAGTCGAAGAACTCAATAGTTGTACCGACTAAGCTTGCAAACAAAACTCGTGTTTTTGAATTAGTGGCTACTACAGGAGCAGCAGTCGCAGAGGTTGACTCCATATAAGTCCTTATATCCGTTAAAATTTATTTTTAATGACTATTCTTTTTAAAGACGTATTTTTCTCAAAGAATAGCGTGAAAGAACATCATCCATGACTCTTTCAGGATCACTGAATATGAGTGAAAAATGGACTAAACTACGTACCAATAGATTGCAAGAAAATGTGCCCCTGCACCTAAAAGCACAAAAATATGCCAGATCGCATGGGTATATCTTACCTTTTTTAACGCGTAAAACAATGCTCCAACCGTATAAGCTAATCCGCCAATAATTAACAAAATCAACGCGTCTTTACTGAGATAGGTGCGCATATCATCCATAACAAATACAGCAAGCCAACCCATAAGAACATAAGCAAGTAGCGAAATTTTCTGAAAACGATGAATAAAAACTAACTTGAAAAGTGTACCAATTGCAGCAATGCTCCATAGAGCAATAAGTAAAATATGAGCTTTTTGCGTAGGTATAGCAATGCTTAAGAACGGGGTATATGTTCCCGCAATTAAATAATAAATAGCAGTGTGGTCGAGTTTTTTATACCAGTAGCGTAGGTTTTGTGTTTGAGCAAAATGATAGAGTGTAGAACTGGTAAAAACTAAAATTAGGCTAAATGAATATACCCATAAGCCCACCCACTGAGCAGTTGAAAGATAAGATCCCTTTATAATTAAAAAGATAGAAGCTACAACTGCCATAACAACACCAGCACCATGACTATAGGCATTAAATAGTTCTTCTTTTGGATCGTAAGTTTCCAACACAGATTTACTCATAACTTTAATTTTTTTGATTAAAAATACAAATGTATAGAAATACAAAACAGTCGTAAAGTTATTTTATTTTTAATCCTAGACCCTTTAGACTTCTATTTTATATGAGTCTTCAATTTTTCAGGTATATCCGTGTCGGTTTTCTCCTTTGAGCAAGAACAGCAATTCTTTCATGAAATCAAGCAAATGCTTGACCAACAAGCTTTTGAGCGTTTGATCTTGAGCCAATATAAGGGAGAGTTGGCGCAGCTGGAAAAAATTACTTTCCGCGTTGTAGAGCTACATGGACAAAAACAGCTTTCAGCTCTATACCATCACACTACTCAAGATGTGACTAAAAACTATTCATTTCAAGAAGGTTTGCAACAGATTGAGCAATTAATCGCACAGTGTAAGCAAGCAAACTTATTTTCAACCACTCAAGAAATTCAACTTAAAAAAAATAAGAAAAAAGCCATATTAAATATGGGTAAAAAGCAGGCAGTAAATACGACACAAACGGTTCAGGCACATGACCGTGAAAAGCAGCGCTATGTACAGCAAGGCAATGCATTTTTAAAAGAGCTGGGTATTACTGATGAGAAAGCCCAAGTTATTCCAAGCATGGCTCGTAAATGGAAACAGATTAATAAATTTATCGAAATTTTTGCGAGTGCCTATGAACAGATTGATGCATCTCAACAAGAGTTACGCATTGTCGATTTTGGATCAGGGAAAGGTTATTTAACTTTTGCATTGTATGATTATCTGCAACAACAGCAGAAAACACCATTGATTACTGGTGTAGAGCTACGCCGTAATTTGGTGGAGTTTTGCCAGAACGTTGCAGACAAAGTTAATTTCAATCATCTAGACTTTTTTGAAGGCGATGTTCGTAGTTATCAACCAGAAAAGTTGGATGTAATGATTGCCTTACACGCGTGTGATATTGCGACAGATTTTGCCATTCATACCGGAATCCGTTTAAACGCTTCAATGATTATGTGTGCGCCATGTTGCCACAAAGAGTTACGCCCTCAATTACATAGCCCAGAAGTTTTACAACCAATGCTACAGTTTGGTATTCATGCTGGACAACAAGCTGAGATGCTGACTGACACTTTACGTGCGTTACTTTTAAAAGCGTATGGTTATGAAACCAAAGTTTTTGAGTTTGTATCGCTTGAACATACCAGCAAAAATAAAATGATTTTGGCGACAAAACGCAAAAACGTTTCACAGCCTGACACCAAGATTATGGCTCAAATCCAAGCATTGAAAGAAATGTACGGAATTAAAAAACAAACGTTGGAATTATTATTGCAAGATCAGTTGCCGATCGAAAATATCGGCTGTAAGTGCTAGGACGGTGAATGGATGTATAAAATTGTAGAGGGTGGTTGGGAACAACTTGAGCAAGATGCCAAATACATCCGTGAACAAGTCTTTATCCAAGAACAGGGAATTGCACCTGAAGATGAATGGGACGACTTGGATGCCACAGTTCTACATTTTATTGTCTATGACAAAGAGCAGCCTATCGCTACAGCACGTTTGTTGCCGCAGCATAGCGTAGGGCGTGTTGCTGTTTTAATGCCTTATCGAAAGCAGGGTATTGGTAAAATTTTAATGCAGCATATTATTGACTATGCACGTCGTCATAAACTGCCTTACTTAAAGCTTTCAGCGCAAACCTATGTGACCGCTTTTTACGAAGCTTTAGGCTTTAAAGTACAAGGTGAAGTTTACCAAGACTGTGGCATTCCACATATTGATATGGTTTTGAAGTTAAATTGAGACTTCTTTTTAGAAATCTCAATTTTAATTTATTTCATTGCATTCCAACTTTCGATGGCCTGTAAGCCAGTTTCTAAACCGACTTCATAACTGTAGCGAAGCTTTTTTGGATTGGTAGTTAAACGGCCAGCCATATTTTTAAGAGGCGGTGGACACACTTCTAAAATTTGCTGGTCTGGATTTTCACCACGAACAAAATCGACCGAAGCGTTATAACGAGCACAGCGGCTACGCAAGCTACTAGCGAAACCATAATGATGTTTAAACGCATATTTTGCGAGGAATTGATCACCTCGACTACTTGCTTTGAAATAGTTTTTCGGACGAGTACGTAAAACTAACAGTTTTTTGACGCCACTTTGCTGAGCCGTCCAGCGAACGGGTAGGGCATCTGCAACACCACCATCAAAATAAGGTTCACCCATAATATCGACGGGATGACGCGTTAAAACTGGAATTGAGCTAGAAGCACGAAGCGCATTGAGTAAATTGTCTTTACCCGCACGAAGATATTCTGCATGACCTGTTTTGGCATGCGTCAACACCATATAAAAATCAGGATTTTTGGCAAAAAGACTCTGTTGATCAAGAGGATGCTCTTGCTCACCAATTTCCCACATCCATTTTAAATCAAGTAAATCGCCGCCCTTAAAAAAGCGCTTGTAATCGATAAATTCAGGACGCAGTGAATGATCAATATAAAATGTTAAAGTGCGGCCTTGCTGGCCTGCTAGGTAGTTGGCGACATTAGTTGAACCAGACGATACACCAACATATAAATCGAATGGGTTGAACTGTTGTTGTAAAAACGCGTCAAGTACACCACTGGTAAAGGCACCACGCATGCCTCCACCTTCTACAACCAGTGCGTTGCGGGAAAAATCTGTCATTTGAAAAATATCTGATTACTGAGTTGATTGCTTATGTTCTTGCATATCCATTTCAGGCATGTTGTCACTATGTTGAGAGTGTTGCTCTGTAGAGTGTTCAGCCTTTTGCTGCATTTGCTCTTGTTGTGCTTTGCGTTGTGCACCTGGCATATAGTCAGGTTCATTACTCATTGCTAAATAGAAAAAGCCAAGGAAAATTGCACTTAAAACACCAACGATCAGAACAAATTTCCAGCCTAAAATTGCTGACTCGGAAGAATTTTTATCGGACATAAGAATTTCTCGAATGTGCTGTAGAAGCACAAAAATGAAGTCTATTTATAGCATATTTAGGTCGGTGGCAGGAATCTTAAAGGTCATAAAGAAAAACCCATATAAATAAAATATATTTATATGGGTAAGGTTTATGCAGTTTTTTAAATATTCAATAAGACTAAATTACTGAATATTTTGTTTCTGCTCAGCTTTGGTTTTTAGTAAAGCTGGTGGTGTAAAACGTTCACCATATTTGGCAGCTAATTCTTCGGCACGTTTTTGTGCTTTATCAGTACCATACTGATTTAGGAATTGAATTGCTCCTCCAGTCCAAGGTGCATAACCAATCCCAAAGATAGAACCGACATTGGCATCAATTACAGACTCCAATACGCCTTCTTCATAACAACGTAAAGTATCTAAGGCCTGTACAAACAGAATGCGATCAATCATATCTTGTTCAGAAATATCATGATCTTTTTTCCAGCGGTTTAAGCCTTCCCATAGATGCTTTTTACCATTTTCAGGGTATTCATAAAAACCAGCTCCAGCAGCTTTACCTTTACGGTTTAACTCATGAATCATGGTGTGAACCACTTCATCTACAGAAGTTTTAGGTAAATCTTTTCCTTCGGCTTGTAGAGCTTTGCGTGCTTCACTGGCAACATGTTCGGTTAATGTTAAAGATACTTCATCTTGAATAGCGAGGGGGCCAACTGGCATACCAGCTTTCAGTGCTGCCATTTCAATACGCGCTGGGTGGACACCTTCGGCAAGCAAGCGCATACCTTCTTGAATGAAAGTACCAAACACACGACTGGTAAAGAAACCACGGCTATCATTAACAACAATCGGTGTTTTTCCAATTTGTTGTACAAAGTCGTAAGCTTTGGCAAGTGTATCTGCGGAGGTGTTTTTACCTTTGATAATTTCAACCAACTGCATTTTGTCGACAGGGCTAAAGAAATGCAGACCGATAAAAGCTTTATCATCCTTACTTGCTTGCGCTAAACCTGTAATTGGCAGGGTTGAGGTGTTTGATGCCATCACACCGTTAGGCGCTAGATATTGCTCGGCTTCTTGAGTGACTTTAGCTTTAAGTTCTTGATTCTCAAATACGGCTTCAATAATTAAATCACAACCTTGTAAGTCTTCGGCAGAAGCTGTAGCCGTAATCAGTGATAAAACCTGATCACGTTTTTCTGCGGTCATGCGGCCTTGTGAAACGCGTTTATCTAAGAGCTTTTGTGAATACGCTTTGCCTTTCTCTGCATTTTCAACAGATACATCTTTAAGTACAACTGGAATGCCTTTAATGGCTGTTGAATAGGCAATGCCCGCACCCATCATGCCTGCACCCAACACACCCACTTTCGTGGCTTGCCATTTTGCAACGTCGGCAGGACGGCTCGCACCAGACTTAATTGCATTTAAACCATGCCAGAATGTACCGATCATATTTTTAGAAATTTGGCCTGTGGTAAGCTGAGTAAAGTAGCGAGACTCGATGCGCAACGCTGTATCAACATCAACTTGAGCACCTTCAACTGCGGCAGCCATAATCGCTTCAGGGGCAGGGTAACAACCTTTGGTTTTGTCTCTTAACATGGCTGGGGCAATTGCAAGAACTTGTGCAACTGCTGGAGTTTTTGGATCACCACCCGGGATTTTGTAACCCTTTACATCAAAAGGCTGTTGAGATTTTGGATTGGCTTTTATCCAAGCAATTGCTTTATCTAAAAGCTCTTGATCATTTTCGGCAGTGTCATGAATTAAACCTAAAGATTTTGCTTTATCAACACCGAACTGTTTGCCTTCCATTAAGAAAGGAAATGCATTTTGAAGCCCAAGCAAACGTACCATACGTACAATACCACCGCCGCCTGGTAACAAACCTAAAGTAACTTCTGGTAAGCCAAATTTGCTTTTCGGGTCATTGATTGCAATACGGTGATGGCAACTTAATGCAATTTCCCAACCACCGCCAAGTGCTGTGCCATTTAATGCTGCAACGACTGGAATACCAAGCGTTTCAATTGTACGTAAATGACCTTTTAGCTTTTCAACCATATTGAAAAAGTCAGTTGCGTGTTCAGGCTGAACTTGAATCAGCTCATCTAAATCACCACCTGCAAAGAACGTTTTTTTAGCCGAGCGGAAAATAACCCCTGAAAGTTCTGTTTCTGCTTTAAGTTTCTGAGTCGCTTCATCGAGCGAGTCACGAAACTCGGCATTCATAGTGTTCGCAGATTGACCAGTTGAATCAAGCGTTAAAATGACAATATTGTCGGCATTTTTTTCGTATTGAATTGCACTCATCTTCTATATCCCTAATTTTTATACGCGTTCAATAATGGTGGCAATACCCATTCCACCGCCAACACAGAGTGTCGCTAAACCGCGCTTTTTATCTTGTCGTTCAAGCTCATCAAGCAAAGTGCCTAAAATCATGGCACCTGTTGCTCCTAATGGATGACCTAAAGCAATCGCACCGCCATTTACGTTGACTTTCTCAGCAGGGACGTTGAGTTCATTAATAAAACGCATAACAACTGCCGCAAATGCTTCATTGACTTCAAATAGGTCAATATCATCAATCGTGAGGCCAGCTTTTTCTAAAGCTTTACGTGCAGCAGGAGCTGGGCCAGTCAGCATAATGGTTGGATCAGTACCGACTAATGCAGTTGCCAAAACTTTAGCGCGTGGTTTTAAATTTTGTTCTTTGACAGCTTTTTCAGAAGCTAATAAAACTACAGCTGCTCCATCGACAATACCTGATGAGTTACCTGCGTGATGAACATGATTGATTTTTTGTACTTCCGGATATTTTTGTAAAGCAACTGCATCAAAGCCCATTTGGCCCATCATTTCAAAACTTGGGTTGAGCTTCGTTAGACCTTCGAGTGTGGTATTGCCTTTAATAAATTCATCTTTCTCTAAAATCACCACACCTGCATGATCTTTTACCGGTACAACTGATTGGTCGAAATAACCATTTGATTGAGCCGCCGCCGCTTTTTGTTGTGATTTCACAGCGAAATTATCAACATCTTCACGGCTATAGCCATCTAAGGTTGCAATGAGGTCGGCCCCAATACCTTGTGGAACAAATGATGACTTAAGATTTGTTTCTGGGTCTAAAGCCCACGGCCCACCATCCGAGCCCATTGGAATGCGTGACATTGATTCAACGCCACCAGCAACCACTAAATCTTCCCAGCCAGAGCGGACTTTCATGGCTGCCATATTGACTGCTTCTAAGCCTGATGCACAAAAGCGATTGATTTGTACCCCAGCAACATCATCATTCCAACCTGCTGCAATCGCTGCAGTTTTGGCAATATCACCACCTTGATCGCCAATTGGTGTTACGCAGCCCAAAACAATGTCATCGACTTTAGACGTATCGAGTTGATGGCGCTGCTGTAATTCATTTAATAAGGTCGTCAGTAATGTAATTGGTTTTACTTCGTAAAGAGAGCCATCTTTTTTTCCTTTTCCGCGTGGGGTGCGAATGGCATCAATAATATAAGCCTCGCTCATAACAGTTCCTTTTTTATTACTTAAACTTTGTTGTGTTTTGAGTGTACTGGTTTTAAAAGGCAACGCAATGACGATAAGCGCACCAGTCAGGTGATGATTTTTGCCAATAGAAATACAAAAAAGCCCAAGTTGAACTTGGGCTAAATGTGAAACTAAAGAGATTTAAGAATTAGTGATAACCATGTAGCTGGCGATATAGGCCAGGGGTTACACCCGTCCACTTTTTAAATGCGCGGTGGAAGGTACTGGTTTCACTAAACCCAACTTGTTGAGCAACATCTTCAAGCGTTAATTCAGGGTTGAGTAACAAGTGAATCGCAGCATCTCGACGTAAAGCATCTTTCACGCCTTGATAGCTTTTACCTTCAGCAGCCAAACGGCGGCGTAAGGTTTGCGGAGATAAATACAACATTGATGCAACGTCATTAAGCGTTGGCATTTCTTCACCAATTTGGCTTTTGAGTACTTCACGAATACGAGAAGTTAGCGAGTTGGTGTTCTTGAATTTTACCAAAAGCTGAGCAGGAGCTGCTTTTAAGAATTCTTCTAGCGTTTTTTCATCTTGGCGGATTGGCAAATCAAGATAATCAGCTGCAAAGGTAATTTCAGTACGCGGTGCATCAAACTGCATAACTGGTGCAAAAAATAATGCATCATATTCATCTGCATGTGCAGGACGTGGATAGCTAAAATGAACACGTTCTAATGGCAAGCGGCGTTCAATCAACCATGATGCTAGACCGTGCCAAATCATGAGCATGCTTTCAGTAATGAAATGGTCTGGATCTAAAGTTTTTGGAATGAGGGGAACTAGACGTGCTTCGTGTTTGTCACGTTCTAGTGTTACCGACCATTCATCGCCAAATAATTTGTAGAATTGAGATGATAGTTCAAGGGCTTGACCTAATGTTTTTGCGTGAATAATCAACTGACACATAATGGCAAAAGTGCCCAGACGACGTGGTTGTACGTCAAATCCAACGTGTTCATCCTGTGTGACCATCCACAACATTTTTATAAAACGAGTGTATTGTTCTGGTGAGATTCGAGCTTTAGGTTGACGTAATAATTCCGCTTCAATACCCACATGTGAAAGGAGCATTTCAACATCCATGCCAAGGCGTTTTACGCCTGTCAAAGCCGCATTCACGAAGTGGATGCTAATCGTATCGCGACTCATATTGAATCCTTCAGTCTCTTTGATGTTCACTTTAAATTGACCTAAATGACCGTCTAAAAAAATAAATTGGCGATTTACAACAGAGTAAAAGCACTTTTTACATGTTAAATTGCCGAAATGATCAAGGTAAATGGCTGAACATGACATTGTTTTAGTATATTTGCTTAACTAATATAAAAGAAAATTCGAATAATAGTGGTTAAAAATACGATGACGACAGCATTAAATGGACTTAAAGTTCTCGATTTCTCGACGCTCTTACCTGGACCTTTTGCCACCATGTATTTGGCCGATATGGGAGCAGAAGTCATCCATATCGAATCTCCATCACGTCCTGATTTAATCCGAATCATGCCGCCATATGCAAATGGTCAAGCAACAGCACATAGTTATCTAAACCGAAATAAACAGTCGATTGTTCTCGATTTAAAGGATACGGCGAGTATTGATCTGATTAAATCCAAAATTTCTGAGTTTGATATTGTCATAGAGCAGTTCCGACCTGATGTTATGCGCCGTCTCGGTTTAGACTACGCGACACTTGCCGAAATTAACCCACGTCTCATTTATTGTTCAATTACAGGTTATGGACAAACAGGGAGCTATAAAGACAGAGCTGGGCATGACATTAACTATTTAGCTTTAGCAGGTATTGCTGGATATAGCGGCCGACAAGACAGTGGTCCGCCACCACTCGGTATTCAAGTTGCAGACATTGCAGGTGGTTCACTTCATGCTGTCATTGCAATTTTAGCTGCGGTTGTCGAACGTGGACGTAGTGGAATGGGACAATATATTGATATTTCCATGACCGATTGTGTTGCTAGCCTAAACAGTATGGCCGCATCCGCTACACTTGCGGCACAAGTTGAACAAGCACCAGAGCATGGCATGCTCAATGGCGGTATTTTTTATGACTATTATATGACTCAAGATGGTCGTTATCTTTCAATAGGTAGTCTTGAGCCACAATTTATATCTGGTTTATCAGTGGCGCTTGATTTGCCTTTACTATTACAAAAAGGCGCTTCCTTAGATGTCGAAGACCGACAGGAAGTTAAACAAGCCATTCAAGAGAAAATTAAAACGAAATCATTTAAAGAATGGCATGAAATTTTTGCAAATCTTGATGTGTGTGTAGAACCTGTTTTAAGCCTAACTGAGTCCTTAAACTCGCCTTTAGCACAAGAACGTGGATGGATTGTGGATGTACCTTTGCAAAATAATACAGCGGATACAGAACCACAATTGGCTTGTCCAATTAAGTTTTCAAGATCGAAAATGAGATATTCCTTTATAGGTCAAAAACTTGGTGAAGGGCAGTGGTAAAGAGCTGGGGCCATTTTTCATACAATGTGTATTAAGATTATTATTAGATTAATCAATCGATTAACATTTTGAATAATTTCTTTACATAAAATTAGCGTACCCTTTATAAACAAAGACATAAAAGGTATGTAAACATGAAAACACATAAATCCTTGATGGCTTCCTGTTTATCCGTTTTATCAATTACTCTTTTTATACAGCATGCACAAGCTGCTGCTGCATTCGACCCAAATAGTCCTTGGATGTTGGGTGATTGGAACGGTCAACGCACCGCGTTACAAGCACAAGGTTATGATTTTTCTTTTGGATATACCGGCGAATATGCCGGTATTTTAGATTCAAAAAATACGTCTACGCATGGTAGTGCTTATACGGGGCAACTTGCACTAGGAACTCATTTTGACCTAAATAAAATTTTAGGTTGGCAAGATACTGAAGCTCAAATCACATTAACTTATCGTGATGGGCAGTCGCTTTCTGAACATTCACCAGCTTTAGCAGGGCACTTAAGCTCGGTGCAAGAAGTGTGGGGGCGTGAGCAAACTTGGCGTTTAACAGATTTGTGGATCAAGAAGAAATTCCTTGACCAGAAGTTAGATGTGAAAGTTGGTCGTTTTGGTGAAGGTGAAGACTTTAACAGTTTTGACTGTGATTTCCAGAACTTGGCGCTTTGTGGTTCACAAGTCGGTAACTGGGTGGGCGATCAGTGGTATAACTGGCCAGTAAGCCAATGGGCAATGCGTGTTAAATATAACTTGCAACCTGACTTATATACCCAAATTGGTGTATATGAATACAACCCAGAAAATCTGGATCGAGGCAAAGGTTTTAACTTAAGTACTGATGGTTCTCACGGTGCAATTATTCCTGCCGAAGTAGTTTGGTCACCTAAATTAGGCGCTCAAAGTATGGCTGGTGAATACCGTTTAGGTTATTACTACAGCACTGCTGACGCTGAAGAAATTACGAATAAGGCCCAAACATCTCATAAACAAGGGGTGTGGGTAACTGCAAAACAAAAATTATTCCAGCCTGCTGATCAAACAGATCGCGGTTTGACAGGTTTTGTGAACCTGACTTTCCACGACTCTGATACCAACAAAATTGATAACATGCAAAATGTAGGCTTGGTCTATAAAGGTTTGCTCAATCAACGTCCTCAAGATGAGTTGGCACTCGGTGTGGCTCGTATCCATATCAATGATGATTGGAACGATGTTCAAACTAAAGAATATGACACTGAATACAATACCGAGCTTTACTACGGTATTCATGCCACTAACTGGTTAACTATTCGTCCAAATGTGCAATATGTTCGTCATGTTGGTGCATTAAAAAATGGTGATAACACTTGGGTTGGCGGTATTAAATTCTCAACTGCATTCTAAGCGTAATTACTCCGAAAAACGGATTGTCGAGGGCTAAATCATTGATTGAATTAACCTGACCTTCCGTTTTTTCTTGATGCCTGAATTTGTTTTAGATGTATTGGTGATGCCATTTTTCTATAAGGTTCTTGGCACATCTTTCCTATAAAAATGATGATTGATAAGAGGTGGTTTATGAATCAACCTACTTCAAGATCAGGTTTAACGACTTTTACCGTAATTATTATTGGGTTACTGGCGTTATTCCTGTTAATTGGAGGTATTTGGCTCGCTACACTAGGCGGTTCAATTTACTACATTATAGCTGGAGTATTACTCCTCATTGTTGCATGGCAACTCTACAAGCGTGCTTCTACTGCTTTGTGGGTTTATGCTGCATTAATGCTAGGAACTATTATCTGGAGTGTCTGGGAAGTTGGAACAGACTTTTGGGCGCTTGCACCACGTTTAGATATTTTAGGTATTCTTGGTTTATGGTTATTGGTTCCGGCTGTAACTCGTGGAATCAACAACCTTGGATCAAGTAAAGTTGCCTTATCTTCAACTTTAGCAATTGCAATCGTGTTGATGGTTTATTCTATCTTCAATGATCCGCAAGAAATTAATGGTGAAATCAAAACACCTCAACCAGAAACAGCCCAAGCCGTGCCTGGTGTTGCTGAAAGTGATTGGCCAGCTTATGGCCGTACTCAAGCAGGTGTGCGTTATTCTCCATTGAAACAGATCAATGACCAAAACGTAAAAGACTTGAAAGTTGCTTGGACTTTACGTACTGGCGATCTTAAGACAGATAACGATTCTGGTGAAACGACCAATCAGGTTACACCGATTAAAATCGGTAATAACATGTTTATCTGTACAGCTCACCAGCAGTTAATTGCGATTGATCCTGCTACAGGTAAAGAAAAATGGCGTTTTGATCCGAAACTTAAAACGGATAAATCGTTCCAGCATTTAACTTGTCGTGGTGTGATGTATTACGATGCAAACAATACAACTGAGTTTGCAACGAGTCTTCAAAGCAAGAAATCTAGCTCTACACAATGTCCACGTAAGGTATTTGTACCAGTCAACGATGGCCGTTTAGTGGCTGTAAATGCTGACACTGGTAAAGCATGTACTGACTTTGGTCAAAATGGTCAAGTGAACTTACAAGAGTTCATGCCATATGCTTATCCAGGCGGTTATAACCCGACATCTCCTGGTATCGTGACTGGTTCAACTGTTGTTATTGCTGGTTCTGTAACAGATAACTACTCAAATAAAGAGCCATCTGGTGTGATTCGTGGATACGACGTTAACACTGGTAAACTTCTTTGGGTATTTGATACTGGCGCAGCAGATCCAAATGCAATGCCGGGCGAAGGTACTACTTTTGTTCATAACTCACCAAATGCGTGGGCACCTTTAGCATACGATGCCAAACTTGACATCGTTTATGTACCAACAGGTGTAGGTACACCAGACATCTGGGGTGGTGACCGTACCGAGCTGAAAGAGCGTTATGCAAACTCAATGTTAGCGATTAATGCTTCTACTGGTAAATTAGTGTGGAACTTCCAGACAACCCATCACGATTTATGGGATATGGATGTACCATCACAACCATCTTTAGCTGATATAAAAAACAAAGCTGGCCAAACTGTTCCTGCAATCTATGTATTGACGAAAACAGGTAATGCCTTTGTGCTTGATCGCCGTAATGGTCAACCGATTGTCCCTGTAACTGAGAAACCAGTTCCACAAACAGTTAAACGTGGACCACAAACTAAAGGTGAGTTCTATTCAAAAACTCAGCCATTCTCTGACTTGAACTTGGCGCCACAAGATAAATTGACTGATAAAGACATGTGGGGTGCCACTATGCTTGATCAGCTCATGTGTCGTGTATCTTTCAAACGTCTAAATTACGATGGTATTTATACGCCACCATCTGAAAACGGTACTTTAGTTTTCCCTGGTAACTTGGGTGTATTTGAATGGGGCGGTATGTCAGTTAACCCTGATCGTCAGGTTGCTGTAATGAACCCGATTGGTCTGCCATTCGTCAGTCGTTTAATTCCTGCTGATCCAAACCGTGCACAAACTGCAAAAGGTGCAGGAACTGAGCAGGGCGTACAACCAATGTACGGCGTACCGTATGGTGTTGAAATTAGCGCATTCTTATCTCCGCTTGGTTTACCTTGTAAACAACCGGCTTGGGGCTATGTAGCTGGCGTTGATTTGAAAACTCATGAAGTGGTATGGAAAAAACGTATTGGTACAATTCGTGACAGCTTGCCGAACTTGTTCCAGTTACCAGCTGTGAAAATTGGTGTGCCTGGTTTAGGTGGTTCAATTTCTACTGCCGGTAATGTCATGTTTGTTGGTGCAACTCAAGATAACTACTTACGTGCGTTTAACGTTACTAACGGTAAGAAACTTTGGGAAGCGCGTTTACCAGCAGGTGGACAAGCAACACCAATGACTTATGAAATCAATGGTAAGCAATATGTTGTAATCATGGCTGGTGGTCATGGTTCATTTGGTACGAAAATGGGCGACTATTTAGTGGCTTATGCCTTACCAGATAACAAATAAAAAGCTTTTATAGAAAGGGCCTGGATTTATCCGGGCTTTTTTTATATCGATTTATATTAAAGCTTATCAATAAAACCGTTATTAAATATGCAAAAAAAGCATTTTATTGATGAATAAAAGCTCGCTATGCTATCCGCCTTAATAATGAATCTACTAGCCATACGCCATGTATTTATATACCGATTTCGACCAGCAACTGGTTAATGAACGAGTTGCTCAGTTCCGTGATCAAACAGAACGCTATTTAGCTGGCAAACTTTCTGAAGACGAATATCGTCCATTACGTTTGCAAAATGGTTTATATGTGCAACGTTATGCGCCTATGCTGCGTATTGCTGTGCCGTATGGCTTAATGAATTCTAAACAATTACGTAAAGTTGCTGAAGTTTCAACTGCTTATGACCGTGGCTATGCACATGTATCTACACGTCAAAACATTCAGTTAAACTGGCCTGCACTTGAAGATGTGCCAGACATTTTGGCTGAACTTGCAACTGTACAAATGCATGCCATTCAAACCAGTGGTAACTGTATTCGTAACACGACAACTGACCAATATGCAGGTGTGGTTGCTGGTGAAATTGCAGACCCACGTCCAACATGTGAGTTGATTCGTCAGTGGAGTACATTCCACCCAGAATTTGCATTCTTGCCACGTAAGTTCAAAATTGCTGTTTCTGCACTTGAAGAAAAAGATCGTGCGGCAACTGCATTCCACGATATTGGTGTTTATATCGTGCGTAATGAAGCAGGCGAGATCGGCTATAAAATTATGGCTGGTGGTGGTTTAGGCCGTACCCCTATCATCGGTAGTGTGATTCGTGAGTTTTTACCACGTGAAGATTTAATTGCTTACTTAGAAGCGGTTTTACGTGTTTATAACTTGCATGGCCGTCGTGATAACAAATATAAAGCGCGTATCAAAATTCTAGTTAAGGCATTAACTCCTGAAGTGTTTGCACAAAAAGTTGAAGCTGAATTTGAACATACACGTGAAGCATTAAAGATTCAGCCAGAAATCTTGAAAAAACTGGATGAAGAGTTCACTCCATTTGCTTACCAAGATTTAGCAGATGAAGACTTCACAGCTTTATTTGCTGAGCATCCAAAATTCAAACAGTGGTTCAACATCAATACGCATGCACATAAAGTAAAGGGCTATCGTATTGTTACGATTTCTTTAAAACGTGCAGGCATCGCACCGGGTGATATGACCACCGAAGAAATGAATTTTATTGCAGATCTTGCTGATAAATATACGTTTGGTGAACTTCGCACGACTCACGAACAAAACATTGCTTTGGCGGATGTACCTCAAAAAGATTTGTTCGATGTATGGCAAGCGCTTGAACAACAAAATATGGCGCGTGCACATATCGGCTTTATTACCGATATCATTAGTTGCCCAGGCGGTGATTTCTGTTCACTTGCAAATGCGAAATCAATTCCAATTGCTGAAGCGATTACACGTCGTTTTGATGACTTAGACAAAGTTTATGATCTTGGTCATTTGGATCTAAATATTTCTGGTTGTATGAATGCTTGTGGTCACCACCACGTAGGTAACATCGGTATTTTAGGTGTAGATAAGAAAGGTGCTGAATTCTACCAAATTACATTAGGTGGTAATTCAGACCATGATGCATCGATCGGTGACATCTTAGGACCATCTTTTGCAGCAGATGCTGTGCCTGATGTTATTGAAGAAGTATTGAATACTTATCTTGATCTACGTACTGAAGGTGAGCGTTTTGTTGATACATATCGCCGTGTAGGAATTCAACCATTTAAGGAGCGTGCATATGCTTAATACAGCTCTACCAGTGCTTTATAAAGATGGCACGATTACAGATAATACTTATCAAATCATTGCTGAAGATGGTGTTATTCCCCAAGGTGATGTTGTTGTAACAACAGCTCAACTCGATCAATTAGCTAACGTTCAAGGCAAAAAAGCTTTGTATGTGACTGTAAATGATTCACCTGAAGAGCACACATTTCCATTAAATGAACTTGATGCAATCTTCATTGAGTTTGCGGGTTTTGGTGATGGTCGTGGTTATTCATTCGCTGCACTACTACGTCGTCAAGGTTTCCAAGGTGAGTTGCGTGCAACTGGTGATGTGTTTAAGGATGTCTTAAACTATTTAAAACGTTCAGGTTTTGATAGTTTTGTGATTAAAGAAGGTAAAGATGTGCAAGAAGCGGCAGCTGGTTTGCAAGACTTTACCAACCCGTACCAAGCTTCAACAGCCGTACCTCAAGCAAGTTATCAAACTGGCGCTTAAATAGTTTTTAAATATAAAGGCTGAACTCAGGTTCAGCTTTTTTTTATGAATAATTTTTAAATGACTCAACTGAAGAACAACAATGTTAGGTTTAATTTCAAAAATAAATCCTGGTGCTTGGTGGCTACTTTTTGCTATTGCGACAGATGTACTCTCAACATTTTATTCTGCTAAGGGGAATGGCTTAGTCAATAAAACAGCTCAGGGTATTGCTCTGGTCTTGTATATTATTTCTTTTGCATGCGCTGCTATTGCTTTGAAATATATGCAAGCTGGAATCTTATATGTGCTTTGGTCTGGGATAGGTGTATTAGCAACAGCTTTTTTGGCAAAGATTTTTCTTGGTCAGAATATCGATGTGGCAGGATGGGTGGGAATTGGTTTTATTACTGTAGGCTTAATGATTATTGCGCAATATTCCAATATCGATGTTTAAAGCCCTTATAGAAATATTAAGTATCTCTATAAGGGCTAAATATTGAACATATTAGGTATCGAGCTGGCAGTTAACCATCCACTTTATACCGAACTGATCGGTAAAAGCACCGTACAATGCGCCCCAGAACGTTTTTTCTAAAGGCATTTCAATTTGACCATTAACAGATAAAGCATCAAAAAGTTGTTTTGCTTTTTCTTGCTCATCTTTTTCAAGGTTGATCGAGATATAGTGATTATTTCCTTGGGTAAAAACGCTGTTAGGGGCACAAAACTGATCATTTGTATCTGAGGCCATAAGCACAGTGTACTCATTAATTGGTAAAGAAACATGTAGAACCAGATTTTTGTCGGCTTCCGATAAGGTCACACCTTCAGGCGCTGGCATATCACCATAACGGCTTAACATACCGAATTCACCACCAAATACTGATTTATAAAAGTTAAAGGCTTGTTCTGCTTGACCTTGGAAATTGAGATAGTGATTGAGTTGCATTGTTATTGTCCATTGTTGTTTTCGTTTAAAGGAATAAGTTAAAACTTAAAAGTGATTTTGTGGGTCATTTTTTGTAGTTTTTTCATAAAAAATCCCACCGAAGTGGGATTTTAAAATAATGAATTTGGATTAAATGAGTTCAATTGCAACCGCTGTTGCTTCACCACCACCAATACAGAGTGCAGCAATACCTTTTTTACCGCCAGTACGTTTCAGTGCATGAATAAGTGTAAGAATAATACGAGAGCCCGTAGAACCTACAGGGTGACCTAGTGCACAAGCACCGCCATTGATATTCACTTTCTCTGCATCAAGTTTGAAATCATCAATTGGACACATTGTAACCATAGCAAAAGCTTCGTTAATTTCCCAAAGATCGACGTCTTGAGCATTCCATCCCGCTTTTTTAAGAACTTTTTCAATAGCACCAACTGGAGCGATCGTAAATTCTGAAGGATGCTGAGAGTTTGATGCTGTCGCGATAATTTTCGCAAGTGGTTGTAAACCGCGCTGTGCTGCAACTTCACTTGAAGTTAATACTAATGCAGACGCACCATCCGAAATAGAACTTGCATTTGCGGCGGTAATCGTACCGTCTTTTGCAAAAGCTGGTTTGAGTGAAGGAATCTTGTCAATCTTGGCATTTAAAGGTTGTTCATCCTGATCAACAACGACATCACCTTTACGACTAGGTACGGTAACTGGAACGATTTCGTCTTTGAAATAACCTTCAGTAATTGCTGTTTGAGCACGTTTCAAAGAGCGAATCGCAAAGTCATCCATTTGCTCACGTGTATAGCCACGAGTATTTGCCATATCTTGAGCAAAAGAACCCATTAAACGCCCAGTTTCAGCATCTTCAAGCCCGTCAAAGAACATATGATCTTTAATTTCACCATGGCCCATGCGGTAGCCAGCTCGTGCTTTTGGTAAAACATAAGGTGCATTTGTCATAGACTCCATGCCGCCGGCAACAACAACTTCAGCACTACCTGCTTTAATCATATCAGCGGCTTGCATAACAGCTTTCATGCCAGAACCACAAAGCTTGTTAATCGTTACTGCACCTGTAGAGTCTGGTAAGCCAGCTTTACGCATCGCTTGACGTGCTGGGCCTTGCTTTAGGCCAGCAGGCAGTACACAACCCATAATAACTTCTTCGACATCAGTAGGCTGTAAACCTGCTCGTGCGATTGCTTCTTTAATCGTTACCGCACCTAATTCAGGCGCTGTAAGTCCTGATAGTGATCCTTGAAAACCACCCATGGCAGTACGAGCACCATTTACAATTACGATGTCAGTCATTGTTGTAATCTCCGATTGTTCTTAATCTCAAAATAAGAAATGTTTAAAACCTAGGCAGTATATTGCAAAAATCAAAGAGAGATATCTTCTGCATTAGACTGTAGAGTTCTAACAATTTTTAAGGTCTTCTAAACGGGTGTGTCCCATTTTGCTGAGAATTAATTTAAAGTTTTTAAGCTGGTTATAAGAACAGTAAGTAAAAGTGCCGTTAGATTCGCGTGGGAGTCCTGTGTCGCCCTGAAATACAATACTATTTAGTTTTTTTCCAAACTTTTGAAATTTTAAAGAACCGTAGCGATGAGCAAATTCAACATTGGTTAATACTTCTTCATTATTTTCTCTTTGTAGATTCTGATTCGTGTCTACAAAGCTTATAAGACTTGTATCCCAGTTACTATTACATGTAGACAAATCAACACTTGGGCAAAGTACGACACTCTTATGTCGTAGAATTGCGTCGTATTTGGCTTTTTGTATATGAATTGTGAGTAGTCGAGACGAATTTTTTAATTCTACAGAAGCCATAAATTGATGATATAAAGGAAGCGCTATAGTGGCCATAATCATAAGAATTGCGAGCGTTATAGCGAGTTCCAACAACGTGAAACCGGGAGATTTAAACATTAAAATTCCTTAATATATAAATAGGTATTTTGATTTTATGCTTTCTATCAATGATTTATAATGATTTTTATAGTGAGGAAACACAAAATTAAATAAAGGTTATCAGGATGCTAGAATACTGGTAAAATCACCGTAAGCGAAAGAAAGAAGTTGTTCATATTTGCTAGTTGAGTGAAAAATTACCGAATTACAACGGAAATTGTAAGTAATTTTGTCAATAATTTACTTGATTAAAATTATCAAGCACTTGGAAAGTCTATCAAGTGTTTGTATGATTCAAATGTGAATAGCTTAAAAATAATACTGGGGTGAAAATATCTCAGGGGCCAATAAATTTAGGCTGAGCTTGAACAACAATTGTTATCTCTGGAGGATATCCATGAAATTGAGTCGTATTGCACTTGCTATGCTTGTCGCTGCTCCATTAGCTGCTGCTAATGCTGGCGTAACTGTTACTCCATTATTGCTTGGTTACACTTTCCAAGACAGCCAACACAACAATGGTGGTGACAAAGGCGAGTTAACTAACGGACCTGAATTACAAGACGATTTATTCGTTGGTGCAGCTCTTGGTATTGAGTTAACACCATGGTTAGGTTTCGAAGCTGAATATAACCAAGTTAAAGGTGATGTAGATCCTAACTACGGTGAATACAAACAAAAACAAATCAATGGTAATTTCTATGTTACTTCTGATTTAATCACAAAAAACTATGACAGCAAAATTAAGCCATATGTATTGTTAGGTGCTGGTCACTACAAATATGAGTTTGATGATGCTCGTTTAGCATATCATGATGGCGAAGAAGGTACTTTAGGTAACGCAGGTGTAGGTGCTTTCTACCGCTTGAATGATGCTTTATCTCTTCGTACGGAAGCTCGTGGTACTTATAACTTTGACGAAAAATTCTGGAACTATACAGCTCTTGCTGGTTTGAACGTAGTTCTTGGTGGTCACTTGAAGCCTGCTGCTCCTGTAGTGGAAGTTGCTCCAGTTGAACCAACTCCAGTTGCTCCACAACCACAAGAGTTAACTGAAGATCTTAACATGGAACTTCGCGTGTTCTTTGATACTAACAAATCAAATATCAAAGACCAATACAAACCAGAAATCGCTAAAGTTGCTGAGAAGTTAACTGAATACCCTAACGCTACTGCACGTATCGAAGGTCACACAGATAACACTGGTCCACGTAAATTGAACGAACGTTTATCTTTAGCTCGTGCTAACTCTGTTAAATCAGCTCTTGTAAACGAATACAACGTTGATGCATCTCGTTTGTCTACTCAAGGCTTCGCTTGGGATCAACCGATTGCTGACAACAAAACTAAAGAAGGTCGTGCTATGAACCGTCGTGTATTCGCGACAATCACTGGTAGCCGTACTGTAGTTGTTCAACCTGGTCAACAAGCTCAATAATTTGAGTTTTTGAACAGTAAAAAAGCGACTCGTTAGAGTCGCTTTTTTTATTGCGATTTTTAAAATATTTAGTCATTTCTATGTCTCCTTAATAATAATTACTTTCGATCTTGGTTTAAATTATTTACCAAACACCTTTCTTCAATTGCTGTTTAGCGTCTTGTCTATCTCTACGATGTTGAGCACGAGGTTTCTCTGTTTCATGTATTCCACCTTTGTGAAGTAAAGGGGAAAGAGCCACTTGATTACGGACTTTGATTTTTGACATTTCTTTAATTTTCATGTTTTAACCTTTAATACATAAAACTTGTTTAAGTGTGTGAACGACTTCAATGAGGTCTGACTGATTCGCCATGACTTCATCAATGTCTTTATAGGCGCTTGGAATTTCATCGACAACGCCACTGTCTTTACGGCATTCAATACCTTGGGTTTGTTCAATAAGATCTTGCTGATTAAAAAGAACTTTTGCTTTACTTCTGCTCATCTTGCGACCAGCGCCATGAGAACAAGAACAAAATGATTCAGGATTTGCTTTGCCTTTAACGATATAAGATCGTGCTCCCATTGAACCTGGAATAATACCTAACTCATCTAAGCCTGCTCTAATTGCACCTTTTCGGGTAATCAATAGATTTTCGCCAAAATGTGTTTCACGGCTTACATAATTATGATGACAATTAATCGCTTCTTTTGTCATTTGAAAAGAAGGGAGAGGAGGGCGGATCGCTTCTAAAATTAATCGCATCATCTCTTTGCGGTTTTCAAAAGCATATTCTTGTGCCCACTCTACAGCTTCTACATAATCATCAAAACTTTTTGAGCCTTCAGCAAAATAACTTAAGTCTTTATCAGGAACATGGCCAAAGCGATGCTGAGCTTCTTTTTTGGCTAACTCAATAAAGTAAGTACCAATAACATTACCAAGCCCTCTGCTACCTGAATGTAGCATTACCCATACGTCTTGATTCTCATCAATACATAACTCTATAAAGTGATTACCACCACCCAAAGTCCCAAGTTGCTTTTGCCATGTTGCATCAAATTGTCGAAGCATTCGGACAAGACCAGGATGCTTTTTGATAATTGGTTCTAAGCATTTTTCAAGTGGAATAATGCTAGAAGCTTTCGCTTTGACTTGTTTATGCAAAGCAAAGCCAACAGGGACTTTACGTTCAATTGCATCACGCAAACGACTTAAGTTATCAGGTAATTGTGAAGCCTTTAAACTCAAGCGAATTGCATTCATCCCACATCCAATGTCAACTCCTACAGCAGCAGGAATAATGGCGTGTTTGGTTGGAATAACACTACCTACAGTAGCGCCTTTACCCACATGCACATCAGGCATAACTGCAATGTGAGAATAGATGAATTGCAGCTGAGCCATTTTTTTGAGTTGTTCTATACTTTCACTATCTATATCTTGAGTGAAAATTTTAACAGGGACACCATAGAGTGCCTCCTTGTTTAATATTTTTTGTATGCCCATAATTTTTCTCTTATTTTTCCGTCCGAATAGGCATAAAAAAACCTAGCGAATGCTAGGTTCTAAGTTTAAGCATTCGGACAAGTGGTGTGAATTTGTACACTTGTCCGTGAGCTGACATCGTGCCAA
Organism: Acinetobacter sp. 809848; assembly: GCF_000581275.1. Taxonomy (NCBI): domain Bacteria; kingdom Pseudomonadati; phylum Pseudomonadota; class Gammaproteobacteria; order Moraxellales; family Moraxellaceae; genus Acinetobacter; species Acinetobacter sp. 809848. Next base: position 47,081 of record NZ_JEXG01000004.1, on the reverse strand, counting down.
ATTATTTAATCTGTTTTACCTTGTACTAATGGCATGATGTCCTCCTTATTTAAAAGTGCCGTTGAAAATCTGAACGGCATTTTACGCTTTTTAAATCAAAGATCAAGCTTTTGATCTTTGATTTACTTTAATGAGCAGTTTTAATCTTGCTCAGGTTTGACGTTCATTTGATCGTAAGAGATCAATTTGGTTTTATTTTTCCACTTATAACCTAACCAAATGATCAAGAACAGTGGCAAGCTAATATAAGTTGAAAGTAAGCCTAACCAATCAATTTTTCCACCTAAAATGGCTTGGTAGTTCTGTCCTAAGATAATGATTGAACAGAGAATAAATGCAAACCAAGGTGCAAATGGGAAAAACTTGGCACGATATGCTAAATCTTCTAATTTATAGCCTTGAGCAATGTATCCTTTACGGAAACGATAGTGTGAAATCGCGATTCCTAACCAAACAATAAAACCACACATACCCGACATATTGAGTAGCCAGTTAAATACTTGTTTTTCACCAATAAATGTCGTTAAGAAACAGAATGCAGCAATAAACGTCGTTGCATATAGCGCGTTCATTGGAACGCCACGACCATCGAGTTTTGCAAACCACTTTGGTGCACGGCCTTCTTGAGCCATTTTAAACAACATACGAGTTGAGGAATACATGCCTGAATTACCTGCTGATAAAATAGCAGTAAGAATGACAGCATTCATTAAACTCGCAGCAAAAGCAAAACCTACTCTTTCATAAAGCAATGTAAATGGAGATAGTGCGATATCTTCAGTGGCAGCTGCTTGCAGTAAATTCGGGTCATCATAGGCAATCAGAGTGCCGATAATGAAAATACAGAGGATATAGAATAATAAGATTCGCCAGAAAATCTGTTTGATTGCAAGTGGAATTGTCTTCTTTGGATCTTTTGATTCGCCTGCAGCAACCCCAACCATTTCGGTTCCTTGGAAAGAGAATCCGGCAATCATTGCTACACCAATCATGGCTTGTAAACCGCCTACAAAAGGTGCCTCTTTATAGGTCCAGTTACCAAAGGTTGCAACACCTGGAGTTAGCATAATCTTGATGATCATGGCTAAGCCAATAATAATAAATGCAACAATCGCAATTACTTTAACCATCGAAAACCAGAATTCGCTTTCCCCAAATCCCTTTACTGTCATGGCATTGATCAGAAAGATAACGATAAGGAACAGGGCACTCCAATAGAACCCTGGAATATCAGGGAACCAGAACTTCATAATAAATTGAACCGCAACAAGTTCGAATGCAACCGTAATTGCCCAGTTATACCAATAGTTCCAGCCTAGAGCGAAACCAAAGCCTTCTTCGACATAACGACTGCCGTAAGTAAAAAAGGCACCGGATGTTGGTGTGTGAGTTGCAAGCTCACCTAAGCTGGTCATTAAGAAGTAAATCATAATGCCAATGAGTGAATAGGCGAGTAGCGCTCCACCAGGGCCAGCGTTTGCAATGGTTGATCCAGAAGCAAGGAAGAGGCCTGTACCAATGGAACCACCAATGGCGATCATATTCAGATGACGAGCCCCAAGCTTACGCTGGAGTTTTTCAGGAGCATGTGTTTCGCTCATGGAGATTCCTTACATAGTTTGTTATGCACAGGCATATAACACCTTAAAGCCTTGATGATCAGTTTTAATCTGGCACTGACCAAAGTGCTTCTCAATTAAGATCGGATAGTTTAAAAAACGGTTTGCTACAATCCATAGCTCACCTGATGCCTTTAAATGTTTTTTAGCGTTCTGGCAGAGTCCTTCACTTGCATCATAGTTGGTATGAATACCCTGATGAAAAGGGGGATTACTGACAATGGCATCGAGTTCTGTTGGAGCGTCTGCAATTCCTGTAACAGGCTGCAATCTCAACTGGTCTGAACCTATTCCATTTCGACTAAAAGTCATTTCCGTTGACCGTAAAGCGAAAGCATCAATATCTAGGGCATGAATAATATTACTTGAATTTATTTTTGCCAAATAGCAACTGATAATTCCAGCACCACACCCGAAGTCGGCAATTCTACCTGATTTCACCTGATTAAGATAAGGGAGTAAAACAGCAGTTCCGACATCTAGATGATTTTGACTAAATACACCGGGAAGGGCACAAATCGTAAGCTCTTGTTCATTAACATGAACAGTGTAAGTTTTAAGCCAACTTTCGAGAGGTTTAAGCTGTTCTGTTTTTTCAATCTTTAAGTGCCATAGCTGACAGTGACGTGCACTATCAAGTTTAAGTACTTTGCCGAAGCTTTGTAATTGTTTGGCAGCGCGTTCAACACCACCTTTTTTTTCACCTACTAAAAAAACAGATTGAGCAGTTTTAAGATTGCTCATTACGACATGCAATATGTAATTTAACAGTTCTTTAGATTTGGGAACAAAAATGACAGCTTGATCGAATTCTTGTAATGGAAACTCAACTGAGAAATGCGCATTTGTTCCACTATTTATAAAGCTCTGGTAGTCAGCATGGTTCCATGTCCAGACTGACGCATCAATATCAGCTGGTAGTTGACTAACTAAGGCATCATTCGGTGCATTAATGAACAAGATTCTACCTTTTAAATAGTCTTGCTGTCTTAATATCACTTCACTTCTAGGATCCATGTACATCTCTCATGAAGAAGAATGCCCAGTGGAAACTGGGCAGTAATCAAAATTAAAAAAATAGTTATTTATGTGTTTCAGGAAGTACAACATTTAAAATTAATGCTGCTATACCACCCGTCGCTACGCCAGAGCTAAAAATATTTTTAAATAATTCTGGTAGGTGTTCCAAAATTTGAGGAACTTGAGCAACACCCAAACCTAATGCAAGTGAAATTGCGATAATCAAAAGTGCTCTGCGATCAAGGTGAATCGATGAAAGAATGTTAATGCCTGATGCAGCAACCGCACCGAACATGACCATCACAGCACCACCTAAAACTGCTTGAGGAACTGCTTGTATTACACCAGCTACTGCTGGAAATAAGCCCAATAAAATAAGTAAAGCAGCAATCCAGATACCCACATAACGACTTGCAACCCCAGTGAGTTGGATTACACCATTATTTTGAGCAAAAACAGAACTTGGGAAAGTATTAAATAATCCAGCTAATAAAGAGTTTGCACCATTTACTAAAACACCGCCTTTAATGCGTTTCATCCATTCTGGACCATTAACGGGTTGGTTTGAAAGTTTACTGGTTGCAGTCACGTCACCAATCGCTTCTAAAGATGTAACTAAATAGATAAAAGCCATTGGAATGAATAAGCCCCAAGAAAAGCTTAAACCAAAGTGCATTGGCGTTGGAATCTGTACAAGAGGCACATCTTTAATACCTGAGAAATCTAGGTAACCCATAAATCCTGCAAGAATGTAACCAATTACTAAAGCAATTAAGATTGCTGAACTTTTAATCCAAACCACCCGAATGCGGTTTAGCACAATAATAATAGCAAGTACGGTACATGACATAATAAGGTTGTCTGCACTTGCAAAAGTATGGTCTTGCATGGCTTGGTAGCCACCACCCATACTAATCAAGCCTTCCTTAATAAGCGTTAAGCCAATTAATAGAACAACAATACCAGTCACCAAGGGAGTAATTAATCTTTTTACCCATGGAAGAATTTGCGAAACACCCATTTCAATAAAGGAGCCAGCAATTACTACACCAAAAATTGCAGCCATAACTTGGTTTACAGGAGTTCCTGCGGCAACCATTGCACTACCAATACCAATAATTGGTCCAATAAAGTTAAAGCTTGTGCCTTGTACAATCAGAAGACCTGCACCAAACGGGCCGACTTTTTTACATTGAAGAAATGTAGCAATACCCGAAATCACCAAAGACATAGATAAAATCATGTTAGTTTCGGTGCGTGATACGCCTAAAGCTAAACAAATTAAAAGCCCTGGTGTAACAATTGGTACAATAATCGCAAGCAAATGCTGGAAAGCTGCTAAAAAAGCGATCAAAGGTTTTGGTCGATCATCTAAGCCATAAACAAGGTCAAGATGGTCTTGAGAGTGTTGATTGGACATGGGTGTAGGTACGCCGCAATTTCGCAAATTGGCGCTATTCTAATCGAGATACCTATCTTTACAAAACGAAATACAGGCTATTGGAAAATTTTTTTGTCAATGTCAATAAACTGTCACTACTCAAGAGTAGTGTTTTTCTGTATAATTTGCCCTCAAATTTCAGGCGTTTCGAATTTTCATGTCAGATATCAAAAATCTCCGTAATATCGCAATTATTGCGCACGTCGACCACGGGAAAACCACACTTGTCGATAAACTACTTCAGCAATCTGGTGCTCTCGGTGAACGAGCAGGCGAGATTGAGCGTGTCATGGACTCAAATGCGCTTGAAAGTGAACGTGGTATTACCATTCTTGCAAAGAACACTTCTATTACTTGGTTAGATAAACGTACTGATACAACTTACCGTATCAACATCGTGGATACCCCGGGACACGCCGACTTCGGTGGTGAAGTAGAACGTGTTATGTCGATGGTTGACTGCGTATTACTTTTAGTTGACTCTCAAGAAGGCCCAATGCCACAAACTCGCTTTGTGACACAAAAAGCCTTTGCTCGTGGTTTAAAACCAATTGTTATTATTAACAAAGTTGACAAACCAAGTGCACGTCCAGATTGGGTTATTGATCAAGTATTTGATTTATTTGATAACCTTGGTGCAACTGATGAGCAATTAGATTTCCCAATCGTTTATGCATCAGGTTTACGTGGTGTAGCGGGTCCTGCTCCAGAAGAACTTGCAGAAGACATGACTCCGTTGTTCGAAACGATTGTAGACATCGTTGAACCACCAGCAGTTGACGTTGATGGTCCATTCCAAATGCAGATTTCATCACTTGACTATAACAGCTTCGTAGGTGTTATCGGTGTTGGTCGTATTCAACGTGGTTCAGTAAAATTAAATACTCCTGTTACTGTAATTGACAAAGAAGGCAATACACGTAACGGTCGTATCTTAAAAATCATGGGTTACCATGGTTTAGAGCGTATTGATGTTGAGTCAGCATCTGCTGGTGATATCGTATGTATTACTGGTATCGACGCACTTAACATTTCTGACACGATTTGTGATCCGAAAAATGTTGAAGCATTACCAGCTTTATCTGTAGATGAACCTACAGTATCTATGACTTTCCAAGTAAACAACTCTCCGTTTGCTGGTAAAGAAGGTAAGTTCGTAACTTCACGTAATATCCGTGAACGTCTTGATCGCGAATTAATTCATAACGTAGCTTTACGTGTTGAAGACACTGACAGTCCAGACCGTTTCAAAGTATCTGGCCGTGGTGAACTTCATCTTTCAGTTTTAATTGAAAACATGCGTCGTGAAGGTTTCGAAATGGGCGTATCTCGTCCACAAGTAATCATCAAAGAAATTGATGGTGAAAGACAAGAGCCTTATGAAAACGTAACTTTTGACGTTGAAGAACAGCATCAAGGTGCTGTAATGGAACAAATGGGTCACCGTAAAGGCGAGATGACCAATATGGAAGTTGACGGTAAAGGCCGTATCCGTATTGAAGCAACTGTACCTTCACGTGGTTTGATCGGTTTCCGTTCTGAATTCTTGACCATGACTTCTGGTACAGGGATCATGACTTCAAGCTTCTCGCATTATGGTCCTGTTAAACAAGGTACTGTTGCGAAACGTCAAAACGGTGTATTGATCTCTATGGTTCAAGGTACTTGCTTGGGCTATGCATTGTTCAGTTTACAAGACCGTGGTCGTTTATTCGCTAAACCACAGTTAGAAGTTTACGAAGGTATGATCGTGGGTATTAACTCTCGTTCAGACGATATGGTTGTAAACCCGACTAAAGCGAAACAATTAACTAACGTTCGTGCATCTGGTACAGATGATGCTTTAACTTTAGTACCTGCAATTGAATATACGCTTGAACAAGCGCTTGAATTCATTGAAGACGACGAATTAGTTGAAGTAACACCTAAATCAATCCGTATCCGTAAGCGTTATTTAACTGAAAATGAACGTAAACGTAATCGTGATAAATAATTTTTCTTAATTGAAAAAGAAGAAACCGCTAAATTAATTTAGCGGTTTTTTTAATCGTTATATTTGAAATTAAAGTAAGCTTAAAATCATATTTTTCTTGTAAACGAATATGTTGTTAAAGTGTGAAATAGCTTTCTTTTTTTGATAAAAATATTAAATTATCAATATCATGGCGAGAACTATCTAATTCGATAAGATGCCAATGAAAAAGAAAAATATGACGTGTTTCTGCCCCCGACATCTGGAGATGTTTAGATGAGTATTATTCAAGAATTTAAAGAATTTGCCGTTAAAGGCAATATGATGGATTTAGCCATTGGTGTGATTATTGGTGGTGCTTTTGGCAAAATCGTGGACTCTTTAGTGAAAGATATTATCATGCCACTTATCACTGTAATTACTGGTGGTGGTGTTGATTTTTCACAAAAATTCATTGTATTAGGTGCAAACCCTAATAACTTGCAATCTTTAGATGCTTTGCAAAAAGCAGGTATTAATGTTTTAACTTATGGTAATTTCCTCACCATTTTAATTAACTTTATTATTCTGGCGTGGGTTGTGTTCTTAATGGTGAAATTATTAAATAAACTTCGCCGTAATAAAGAAGAGCCAGAGGCTCCAGCTGCAACTCCAGAAGACATTCAATTGTTGCGTGAAATTCGTGATGAGTTAAAAAAGCAAGCTTAATAAGATTTGAAATAAAAAACGGTGCCTTGAGTACCGTTTTTTATTACTTAGTATTTTATGTTGTACTAAAACTATTGGTAACATTGCCAGTAGAGAGAATTTCAACTCAGCATATTGTAAAAGGTATATAAATTAATGAATCAGCTTTTTGTGTATGGAACATTATGTCCAAATAAAGCAAATGCACATATTCTCGAACAGATTGGGGGAACGTGGACCAAAGCTTCGGTAAGAGGAATCATACATATTTTAGATTGGGGACCAGATCAAGGCTTAAAAGCAATTGTGTTAGATCCTCAGGCGGAGTGGGTAGAAGGCTATCTATTTAGCACAGAAAAACTTGCTGAAAACTGGCAGATGCTTGATGATTTTGAAGGCTTTCAATATGAACGAGTTATAGTAGATGTAATGCTTGAATCAGGGGAAACTGTTAAAGCTTGGACATATCAAATGAATGCTCATGCTAAAAATATTTAAATACAAAAGCTGACTTCACGAACTCAATTTTTCTCTTTTAGATCTAATTTAAAAAATAATATATAGAGGCTCTTGTTTGAGCCTTTTCAAATCACACATAGTCTTCGTTTTCTTTCTAATAATCATTAGTTCTTTTATCCAACCTTGCTTGGAATATAAGTGAGTGTGGAAAACTCACACTTAAAAAGGAATTTTAAATGAAGAAGTCTCCTTGGATTATTGGAACTACGTTTTATGCCATATCGCAAATTACTTTCGCTACTGAAATTGGAGGATATGTACGTACAGGTATAGGAGTTACAGAGAGCGGGGAATTACAAGAATGTTTTCAGCTCACTGGCGCACCTTCAAAATATCGTCTTGGAAATGAATGTGAACAATATGCGGAGCTATTTGCCAAACAGAATCTTCTAAAATTGAATGATAATTCTGAGATTAGTATCAATGGAATGCTTCAATTTTATAATCAGTATGGTCAAAGTTTAAGTTTTAGTGGTGACGATGGCTATACGCGGCTAAATCAAATCTATCTAGATTGGAAAAATATTTCTTATTTAAATGGAGCAAATCTTTGGTTAGGCAGAAGATTTTATAATCGAAATGATATTCATATGTCTGATTTATTTTATTGGAACCAAAGCGGAACAGGGTTCGGGATCGATAATTATAAAATTAATGACCTGTCATTAAGTTATGTTTTTTCTAGAAAAGATAATATATTTCAAAAGAAATATATTAATAGACATGACTTTACCCTAAAAGACATTCAACTAAACGATACAAATAAACTGAATACAGGCTTATCTATTATTGATGCAGATCATACAGGTTGGGCCTTAACATTGCAGAATATAACTTCCGATGTCTTAAATGGTAAGAATACAGTTGCTTTGCAATATGGCGAAGGGACAGGTATGGGGTTAAGTTATACTGGCAACCCTGAGTTGGACCGAGATAATTCTTCTTTAAGATTCATTGAAGTTTTAGATTGGGAATCTGAAAATAAAGTTTTCAATGGACAGGCTCAATTTATATATCAAAAAGATAAATTTAAGAATCAGAATGATAGTGAATGGTTTTCCATAGGCTCCAGAATGGCTTATGTTGTACAAGACCATTTTAAAATATCGACTGAAATTGGCTATGACCGGATAGATAACAATGATCAAAATCGAAGCCTAACAAAATTGACTATTGCACCAACTTGGTCACTAAAAGAGACAGGATATTACGACAGACCTGAACTTCGGTTGTATTACACCTATGCTTTTTGGAACAAGGATGAACAAAATTTGAGAGATCGTTTATATCCTGATAGTGATTTTTATAACACAGGACATGGGTCAAATTTTGGCATGCAACTAGAATATTGGTGGTAAATTTAAAAAATAAAAGAGGTCGGTAATGGCCTCTTTTATTGAGTAACTGGGCTATTGTTTATGAATTTAAATTAACTTGTGAGGGGGCTTATCTTAAGCTACCCATTCTGAATTTAACTTCTAAAAGATGATAGCCAAACTGACTTTTGATCGGACCTTGTAACACACGTTCAGCAGCTGTAAAAACAACTTTGTCGATGACGGGTACCAATTGCCCTTTTTTGATTTCACCAAGTTCACCACCACGTTTTGCCGAATTACAGGTAGAGTATTGCTTGGCAAGTTTGGCAAAGTCAGCGCCACTTTGAAGCTTCTTTTTTAGCTGCTCAGCTAAGTCTTTATCTTTAACTAAAATATGTCGGACAATTGCTGTTTGCATGTTGTCTTCCTCCAAAAAATTAAGGCTTTCTCAGCTTTTTAAGCGGTTGGCACTGTGGGCAAAATACGCTGGCACGCTGACCAAGTTTTAAGTTTTCTAATGTGGTTTCACAGTTAACACACATTTCTCCAGCACGACCATACGCGAGCAATGTTTGCTGAAAATAACCATTTTCTCCCATGGCATTGCTGTAGTCTCGTAATGTCGAGCCACCTAAATCAATTGCCGACTTTAAAATGCGCTTAATCTCGACAACAAGTTTCTCAATTTGTTGCATGCTTAAGTCACCAGCAGGCTGTGCTGGGTGAATACCAACATTAAACAAACTTTCAGTTGCATAAATATTGCCTACACCGACGACTACATGATTATCCATGAGTGCAATTTTTATGCCGACAGATTTATTTTTGAGTTTTGAAGCTAAATATTCTGCATGAAAGTCAGTACTTAAAGGTTCAGGTCCTAAAGTATCTATGAGTTTGCCTTGAGTCTCGGGATTAAGCCAAAGAATACAACCAAAACGGCGAGGGTCATGGTAACGTAATTGCTGATCTTCAAATTGAATAATCAGATGGTCATGCTTTCTCAGTTCGTCATTTGGCTCGGTTAGACGAAAGCTTCCTGACATGCCTAAATGCCAAAGCATTTGATCTTGTTCAAACTCTGCCAAAATATATTTTGAACGTCGATTTAACCCAATGAGACGTTGCCCAACAAGTTTCTGAACATCATCTGGTATAGGCCAGCGTAAGCTAGGATTGCGTACTTCAACACTTAGAACTTTTTGATTCAATAATGGAAATAAACTGGTTTTGGTGGTTTCGACTTCGGGTAACTCAGGCATGCCAACTCGCAGAATTAACAGATATACTGGATTAATCAAGTATAACGTGTGGTATGTAATATTTCAGAGATTACTATGTCAGATATTTTACCATTAAGCTGGTTTCAACGAGAAACCTCAGAAGTAGCTTATGATTTAATCGGCTGCGTATTGTGTAAGCAACAACCTGATGGCCAAGTGATCCGCTGTACAATTAGTGAAACTGAAGCTTATTTGGGCGTTCGTGATAAAGCTTGCCATAGTTACAATAACAAACGCACCGCTCGAACAGAGGTAATGTATTGCCCTGGTGGCACAATTTACGTCTATTTAATTTATGGCATGTATGAAATGCTCAATCTTATTACTCAGACAGAAGGTGTGCCTGAAGGGGTAATGATTCGTTCTGCATTTTTAAATGGTGCTTCAACCAAAAAAGAATATAAGCTTTTAGCTGGGCCCGGCAAATTGACACGCTATTTAGGGATTGATCGATCTTTAAAGGGACAAATCTTGGGAGAGGAGTCTGGACTGTGGGTTGAAGCAGCATCAACGCAACCAGAAGTTGTTTTAACACCACGGATTGGAATTGATTATGCCGAAGAAGCAAAACATTGGCCTGAACGATATTGCTGGAAAGATCATCCATCTTTGAGTCGATAATTTTAATCTGGAAATCAGTTTTTAGATATCGAGGAAGAGTGTTCCAGATTTACAACAATGCAGATCGAATTCAATATCCAGACAAGACACCGCTTTTTGTTATCATAACTACAATATAAATAAAGGAAATAAGCATGTCCTTATTACGCTTAGACCGACTTCATTACTGTATTTTGATGAGTATGGGCTGTATTTCTAGCCCACTTGTTTGGGCAGAAGATTTAACACAAGACGTAACTGTATTGCCAACATTACATGTGGAAGCAACTCGTACAGATACAACCTATTTACAGACACCAGCTTCGATTTTCCGGATAGATGCACCTCAAGTCGATACTTCTTCACAAGTAAATTTAACCGAAGTTGTAAAGGGTATACCGAGTTTACAGCTTCGCAATCGTGAAAATTATGCACAAGATTTACAGTTATCTATGCGTGGTTTTGGTGCACGTTCTACTTTTGGTGTTCGAGGCATTCGCCTATATGTGGACGGTATTCCTGCAACAATGCCGGATGGACAAGGCCAAACGTCTAATATCGATTTAAGTAGTCTGGACCATGTCGAAGTTCTAACAGGACCTTTTTCTTCACTTTATGGAAACTCATCGGGTGGGACAATTTTAACTTCTACTAAAGAAGGGCAAGGCAAAGATTCAATTGAGCTGAGCTATTCGGGAGGCAGTCACGATAAAAGCCGAGCAGGGCTCGTGCTACAAGGTGGAGCAAAGGGTGCGAATGAACCAAGCTATGTTATTAGTTCATCGTATTTCGATACTGATGGTTACCGAGAACATAGCGGTGCAGAAAAAGTACTAAATAATGCAAAGCTCAGTTGGGATCTTGATGATGGTAGCAAAATCAACTGGATAACCAACTATGTCAAAATTCATGCAGACGACCCGCAGGGTTTAACGCATGACCAGTGGAATGCTAATCCAAAGCAACAAGTTCCATTTTTAAAGCAATTTAATGTCCGTAAAGATATTGAACAAACTCAAACGGGGGTGACATGGTCTAAACCGATTAATGATAAAAATGAACTCTATGCCATGGTATATTTAGGTAATCGCCAAGTTACTCAATATCAATCTATACCTAAATCAACACAAGATGCCAGCATCAATCATGCAGGCGGGGTGATTGATTTTGAACGTGATTATTATGGCGCTGACTTCCGTTGGACGGGCAAAGAGTTACTTCCTAATACCACGCTAAGTGTCGGTGTTGCACTCGATGCAATGGATGAAGATCGTAAAGGTTTTGAAAACTTTAATTTAGTAAACGGACAGCCTTCTTATGGTGTCAAAGGTAATTTGCGCCGTGATGAAGATAATACTTTGTGGAATATCGATCCCTATTTACAAGCGTCATGGCAGTTCTTACCAGCGTGGCGTTTAGATACAGGCGTACGCTATAGCAATGTCCATTACAAATCTAAAGATAACTATTTAAGTAATGGCGACGATAGTGGTAAGACTGATTACAGTAAAGTTTTGCCTTCGGCTGCTTTAAGCTGGCAAATTTTACCTGAACTCATGGCCTATGTGAGTTATGCCAAAGGATTTGAAACGCCAACTTTTACTGAAATGGCATATCGTCCAGATGGAGAAAGTGGTTTTAATTTTGATTTAACAGCATCTACAAGCGATACCTATGAAACAGGCTTAAAGTCACAAAATCAATTCGGTGATTTCACTTTGGCGGTTTTCCAAACTAAAACCAAAGATGACATCGTTTCAGCAGGAAACTCAAATGGCCGATCAAGCTTTCGTAATGCAGATAAAACCTTACGTGAGGGCGTAGAGTTTGCATGGAATAAAAAGTTGTGGCGAGATTTAACAGCGACTGCTAGCTATACATATTTAGATGCAACTTTTGATGCTGATATTCCAGCTTTAGGAAGTATTGCTCAAATCCCATCAGGCAATGCTATTCCTGGAATTGCTAAAAACCAAGCTTATGCTTCTTTAGCTTGGCAGCCATCACACGGTCTATATGGCGGTGTAGATGTACAGTATATGGATAAAGTATACGTGAATGATACCAACAGTGACGCAGCACCAAGCTACAGTGTAACCTCAGCTAATGTGGGTTATGCCTGGGTAATGGGTGACTGGAAAGTGAATAGCTTTGCCCGTGTAGATAACCTATTTGATAAAAACTATGCAGGTTCAGTGATCGTAAATGATGGTAATGGACGTTACTTTGAACCAGCGGATGGACGTAACTGGAGTGCAGGTTTACGTGTAATTAAGCAATTCTAGGAATTAAAAATGGCAAAATTATTTGAAACGGTTAACTTTGGTTCACTACAACTGGTCAATAGAATTGTAATTGCTCCGATGTGCCAGTATTCGGCAACAGATGACGGTGAAATTACCTATTGGCATGAACAGCAATGGGCAAATTATGCATTGTCTGGTGCGGGCCTTTGTATTGTAGAGGCGACTGCTGTACAACCTGAAGGTCGGATTAGCTATGCTGATCTTGGGCTTTGGAATGATCAGCAACGTGACCAAATCAAAGCGTTGTTAGCTAAGGTTCATACACTTTCACCGATGCCATTTGGAATTCAGTTAGCTCATGCAGGGCGTAAAGCATCTACTGAAAAACCGTGGTTAGGTAAAGGTCAGATTGCAAAAAATCAGCCTCATGGTTGGCAAACGGTTGCTCCAAGTGAAAGTACCTTTTCTGTTCATGATGCAGCGCCCCATGCTTTGACTATTGCTGAGATTAAACAAGTTCAGCAAGACTTTGCAGCGGCTGCAAAACGTGCTGTAGAAGCTGGGTTTAAGTTGATTGAAGTTCATGCTGCGCATGGTTATTTACTACATCAATTCTTATCGCCAATTGCCAATCAGCGTACTGATGAATATGGCGGTTCTTTAGAAAACCGTATGCGTATGACTCTTGAGGTTCTTCAGGCAATTAAACTCGCTGTACCAGAAGGTTATCCTGTTGGTGTTAGACTGTCTGCAACCGATTGGTTAGAGAGTATCGAGCACTGGGATGTTGAATCTACGGTTGGTTTATCAAAAGCTTTAGAGCAATTGGGCGCAGCCTATGTGCATGTGTCTAGTGGTGGTTTGCACGAGCATCAATCTATTACGATTGGGGCTGGTTACCAAGTTCCATTTGCTGAACAAGTTAAAAAGCATGTGTCTATTCCGGTCATTGCTGTAGGGCTAATTACTGAGCCAGAACATGCTGAACAAATTTTGGAAAACCAGCAAGCTGATGCTATTGGTCTTGCTCGTGCAATGTTATATGACCCAAGATGGCCTTGGCATGCAGCAGCGGCTTTAGGGGCAGAAGTTAAAATTGCGCCTCAGTATTTACGTTGCCAACCACATGGATTAAAGCAGCTTTTTAACTCTTTTTAATTGTATTGGGCAAAGTCATCTTTGCCCATTTTTCTTTCGCTAAGTGAGGACGGTCAGTGGTTTTTCAGGTTATTTTACCTATCTTGATATTGCTATTGATGGGCTATGTTTGTGTCCTCATCAAATTGGTAACACCTGAACAGATCAGGGCTCTTAGCGCATTCGTAATTAAAATTTCCTTACCAGCTTTTTTAATTCACTCATTAGCAAATAAAAACTTACAAGACATTTGGCACCCAGCTTATTTTCTTGCTTATGGTGGCGGGTCTTTAATTTTATTTTTCTTTGCTTTTATTCTCTATAGAAAATATTTTAAAAATAGCTTAACCCATAGCGCCGTCATATCGATGGGGGCATCTATGTCGAATACTGGATTTATGGGAACAGCTATTCTAACCATGTTGATAGGTAATCACGCTGCGATCTATATTTCTTTAACACTCATCATTGAGAATTTATTGATTGTGGCGCTGATGCTCATTTTGGCCGAAGCTGGTTTACATCAACAACAAAATCTTTTACCGCTTTTAAAACAGACATTTTTAAACTTACTCAAGAATCCTGTCATTATCGCGATTTTGGTTGGGATGGGGTGCATTCTTTTAGATGTTAACCTTCCTGCGACGCTTGATCAGTCTCTAGAGTTACTTGGGCGTACAGCTTCGCCTTTGGCCTTGTTTGCAATTGGCGGAAGTTTAGTAGGTATTGGAATAACAACGATAAATATAGAAAGCGTTTTGTTAGCGACATTTAAAGTTGTGCTAATGCCATCTGTTATTTTTGCACTTTTTTTAATAACCCCAAATGTAAGCCGTGAAATGCTTTACGCAGGAACATTAATCGCTGCTTTACCAATGCCGATTGCTTTTGGAATTTTTGGACAAGCCTATGGCTTAAATGAAAAAGCGTTAACACCGCTTATGATTAGTACAATTGTTGGTTTTATTGGGGTGAGCTGTCTTATTGCTCTGTGGTGGTAAAAGAAAAGCCCCATAAGGGGCTCATCATTTATTATTTTTTCGGTGCTGGCTGTGCGGGAGCATTTGCAGCCTGTTTGCTCTTTTCTGCAATAATCTTATCAACCGAAGCTAACGATTCTTTAGCGTTAGGCACATTTTGATTGGCAAGTTCAGTAAAGATCTTTTTAGCCTGCGGTAGGTTTTGCGGAATGATATTGCCATTCGCCATCATGGTTGCTAAAGCCATCGACGCAGGCGCATAACCTTTTTGCGCAATTGACTGTAAAGCTTCGATACCTTGGCGTTTCATTAAAGGATTTTTATTTTCAACCCCTTGGCTAATGTCATAGAGTGCTTTGACCTGAATAGCAGGGTAGTTACCTTTTCGAATTAAAGGTGCCAATTTTTGAAGGGCAATTTGATGTGACTGCGGTTTTTTCTGTGCAAATAAAATTGTCGCAATTTTCACAGTTGCATCATCAGAACCTTGAGCCGATGCCTTTTGAATATATTGACTGAATTTGTTGCTGTCTTTGGCAACCCCTAATTCACCAGTCTCATAAATTTGTGCAAGCGTGTAACTCGCTTGAGCATAACCTTTATTAGAGGCATCTTCATAATATTTAATAGCTTTAGAAGAATCTTTTGCTGTACCTTGGCCCATTTGAGTCATATAGCCTAAGTTATAGATGGCTTGGGCATTACCTGATTGAGATAAGCGTTGCATTTCCTGAAATGCAGCAGAATAATTTTTTGCTGCGTAGAGTTGTTCAGCTTGTTTGAAAACATCGGTTTTAGCAGCAGTCGCTGTGTTATCAGCTGCAAAAATTGATGCACTTGAAAGGGTGATTAGGCTTGCGATTAGTAATTTCTTCATTTCTTTTTAACCTTTTACTTCGTAGCTACATCATTCCATTGATGCATGAAAGAGTCTCAATTTCTCATCATAAATATTGATTGATGAAAGTAAACAGCCGATTTGTATATAAAGCACTGCACTTTGGGCAAATTGTGGAGAAAAAATACCCACTCACATTCATATAACGGAGTGGGTAATATTGTTATTTTGCAGTCTGGAGTAATGCTTCAATTTGTTTGGCATCACTTGGTACACCAGAGAGTCTTTGGCCATCTTGCAAGAACAGGGTAGGTGTTCCATCAATATTTAATTTTTGACCTAAAGCGATATTTTTCTGAATTGGGCTTGAGCAACTTTTGCTATTAGTCGGCAATTTGCGATTAAGCATATAGTTTGTCCAAGCTTCTGCCGGATTTTTTGAACACCAGATTTGATTTGAAACTTTTTCAGCATTTGGATGCAAACTAGTAAGAGGATAAAGGAACACATATACGGTTACGTTATCAACCCCAACCATATTTTGTTCTAGGCGCTGGCAATATGGGCAATCTGGGTCACTAAAGACATAGAGCGTACGTTCGCCTTTACCTTTTACATATTTAATCGCCTGATTTAATGGCAAACTTTTAACGTCAATCTTGCCCAATTCGGCAATACGTTCTTCAGTCATGTTTTTTTGTTGTTTGATGTCGACTAAATTACCAACAAAAAAGTACTTCGCATCTTGATTAGTATAAACAATGCGGCCGCTTGTATAGACTTCATAAATGCCCTGTACAGGCGATTGATAAACACCTTTTACAGGCAAATCGGGATAATTCGTCTTAAGATTTTGTTCAAGTGTTTTAACATCAGCATGAGCAGAACCGAAAATAGCCAGACTCAACATGAGTGTAGCAAGTTTAGTTTTCATCTTTTTTCTCTTTAATTTCAATAGGGCTAATGATGGCATATAAAGCTTAAAAAATTGACGTTCTAATCTAATGAAATCATTAGTGTTTTGTATCTATAAAAAAGCCCACTAACTTAGCAGTGGGCAGTTTGAACTAATAAAAGTTATTATTGTGGTCTTGCTACGTCGCCACTTAAAGCTTCTGGTAACTCAAGAACTTGAATCCCTAACTCTTGAAGAGCAGCAGGTTTAGCTACAACTAAAGCAAGATAGCCTTCATCATTTGCAATACTATTGACGACTTCAACATCATTATTTAATTGAGTTGCTGAAGCAGGCGCTTCACCTGTACCCTGAACCAGATGTAACCAGTGTTTTGGTTTTGCTTTAAACCAAAGACGCGCCACAATTTCCTGACCTAGGTAACAGCCTTTGTCGTAATTGACGCCTTCACGTTGATGTAAACGTAATTCCTGTGGTTGGAATTCATGTTCAGTAGCCTGTGTAATCCAAGCTTGACCAGTCATAATGGCTTGTTTTTGCCATTCGGAAATATCAGTTTCAGCAGTAGTGAATTCAGTTTGATGATCCTCAACTTTTGGGAACACAGTGCCTTGTTCACTTAAGGTCATTTTTGAAAAGGCACCATACTTTTTAATATGCTTGGCAAACTCTTCAGCTTGATCTTGAGTAACTACAATTTCAAAACTTTCAGGATTCATCTTCTTTAGCCATAAGCCAAAGTGAATACGGCCTTTAAGATCACAAATCGCTGTATAGCGAGTTTCATTTTCAGCTAAACGTTCAGTATCTACAGTAACTTGGCCTTGTAAAAACTTTTGTGCATCTACACCGTTTAAAGCATATGAGGAGAAAGCGAGCAGACTCATGATTAATCTCAAATTCAATATGTTTCTTTATGATTGCTGACTATTTTGCTCCATTTTTACTAAAAAATCAGCCATAGTTTTCGTAATTTGAGTTTGTCCTGAAGCTGGCTTTTTTGTTTAAAAAAACACCAAAAATATACGTTCGGATAAATCGGAAGGTTTAAGCTAATAGCCATAATTTCAATAATTTTAAGGAAATTAAAATAAGGAGAATATGATGGCAACAGGAACAGTGAAATTTCATCGCGTGTTTAAGGCTCCAGCCGAGCGAGTTTACCGTGCATTTTTAGATCCAGATGCTTTAGTCAAGTGGTTACCGCCCCATGGTTTTACTGCGAAAGTTCATAGTTTTGATGCAAATGTTGGTGGCTCATACAAAATGAGTTTTACCAATTTTTCAACAGGTTCAACCCATGCTTTTGGCGGAACATATGTGGAATTAGTTCCAAATGAACTAATTCGCTACAACGATCAATTCGATGACCCAAATTTACCTGGGACTATGCAGGTTACTATTACATTAAAAAGCGTATTGGTAGGTACAGAAGTGCATATTACGCAAGAAGGAATACCGGAAGTTATTCCTGTAGAAGCTTGTTATTTAGGGTGGCAAGAATCCCTATCTTTGCTTACCTTATTGATTGAAGCTGAAATTCCAGATCAATAAAGTCACTCTACTTTCTTATAAAAGAGTAGGTCGTATGACCTACTCTTAACATAGTTCAAATTGGTTTTGTTGTTCCAATAGCTTAACTATGGCTGAAAAATCAACTTGTTGTGCATCGGGTTTGGAAACCTGATTAAACTGTTGCTGAATAAGATTAAAAGCTGGGAGTTCCAAATTATTTTGAGTAACGAGATTTAGTGCAATTCCAATATCCTTTTGTAATAAATCTAATGCAAAAGTTTTTTCAAATTTGCGGTTTAAAACGCGTTGCATCATGATGTGTTCTGAAACATTACTTTTGCCGCTAGAGTGGTTAATGCAGTTCATTGCGGAGTGTAAATTTACGCCTTGGGATTTAAGGATACTTAATCCCTCTGCCAACGCCCAAAGATGTGTTGCCATTAACGTATTATTAATGGCCTTTACTGCAAAGGCAGCACCACTTTCGCCGACATATTCAACTAAATTAGCAAAGGCTTGAATGATTGGTTTTGCTCTTTTAAAAGCAGACTCGTTACCTCCGACCATTACCGTGAGAGTTCCTCGTTCAGCCCCAATCGTTTGTCCTGAAACTGGTGCATCTAAATAATCAACTCCACTTAATTTGAGCTGTTGGCTGAGTTTTCTTGCAGTCTCTGGCACACCGCTAGTGCAATCCACCCAAATACAGCCTTGTTTTAGTTGAGAATTCGCAATTAAATTTTCTACATCTTGGCTAGTCGGTAGGCATGAAAAGATAATATCTGCTTGTAGAGCTTGTGTCAGGTCTACAGCCTCCGTACCAAAGGTTTGTTCATGTTGCTTTGCTTTAGCAAAAGTACGATTCCAAACATAGACTTGGCTACATACTTGGGTTAAATGGGAAGCCATGTGCCATCCCATTGCACCTAAACCGATAAATGAAACACTTTGAATCAAGGAGTTTCTCCAGAATTAGAGATGTGGGACAGAATTAAGCGGTTCTACTGATTTTTCAATAGATTGACTTTCAGATTTTTCCGTTCTGTTGAGTAATAGGTTAAGCACAATTGCTGCAAGTGTCGCAGTTCCAATACCCCCTAGGTCAAATGGCCCAATATGTAGGCTTAAATTACCAGCACCCATAATCAGGCTGACTGCTGCAATAATTAAAGTACTATTTTTGGTGAAATCAACTTTGTTATCGATCCAAATTTTTGCTCCAGCCACAGTAATTAAACCAAAGACAACAATGGATGCACCGCCTAATAAAGCGACAGGGATGGTACTAATGATTGCTCCAAATTTAGGAGATAGACCGAGTAGAATTGCAAATAGTCCCGCAACCACAAAAATAGTCGTTGAATAGACTTTAGTTACAGCCATTACTCCAATATTTTCAGCATAAGTCGTCATGCCTGTACCACCAACAGAAGCTGATAAACTTGTACAGATACCATCTGCAAAAAAAGCACGCCCCATATATGGCGATAAATTACGTTCTGTCATGGCAGAAACCGCTTTAAAATGTCCCAAGTTTTCAGCGACTAAAATAAGCGCAACAGGTGCAATCAATAAAATAGCTTTGGCATTAAAAACAGGTGAGTGAAAAGTGGGTAGGCCAAACCATGCAGCTTGACTGATTGCATTAAAATCGATGGGTTTGCCTAACCCTAAGATATTGGTGAGTAGAAAATAAATAAAATAAGCACTGATGAGCCCGATGAGTAATAGAAGGCGGCGAATCATACCTCTTGTAAAAACAGCAACAGCACTAATGCATAAAATGGTAATGACAGCCATCCACGTGTCAAAGCTATTTGTCGAAACGCTTTTAATTGTTACAGGTGCAAGGTTTAAACCAATAATCATGACAATTGCACCAGTGACCACGGGTGGCATGAGTTTTTCAATCCATGCAGTTCCAGTTTTCATCACAATTAAACCGATGCATGCATAAACCAAACCGCAAATGATTGTACCGCCAAGCGCCACAGCTAAATTGGGATTTGATCCAACCCCTGCATAGCCTGTGGCGGCAGCGACTGCGCCAATAAACGCGAAGCTTGATCCGAGATAGCTAGGCATACGCCCACCTGTAATTAAAAAGAACAAGATGGTGCCAATACCAGTAATAAAAATGGTGAGGTTCGGATCAAAGCCCATGAGTAACGGAGCTAAAACAGTTGCTCCGAACATAGCAAAAGCATGTTGTAACCCCAAAACAATACTTTTACCGGGAGGGAGATATTCATCAATTTGTACGGGAGTTTCTAAATTACCTGTGTGCGGCTTAAATTTAGGAAACCAAGATTCTTTTGTTCGCATAACAGATCCTCTTTTTCATTTTTATCTGCATTAGCATGCTGTTTGTAATTCGCAATAACTGCGGTTGAAGTACATAAGTGCATTAAGTCCACTTTGGTGTTTCATTGCTTTGACTGCACAAAACAAGACGTCATGACTACCGATACTCATGCTTTGTACAATTTCACAATCAAATGACACCAAGGCCTCATTCAAAATCGGAGAACCAGTGAGTAGCTTGCTCCATTCCCCATGAGCAAAGCGTTCTGGCATTGGTGTTTTTCCGCCGAATATTGTAGATAGCGTACTTTGATGGGCAGCTAAAGTATTGACACAAAGCACCTCGTTTTGTTTAAAAGTATTAAACACAGATGCTGAGCGATTGAGACAAACCAATAGTGTCGGTGGTGTATCGGTTACGCTACATACAGCGGAGGCTGTAAAGCCAGCCTGTCCCGCAGGTCCATCTGTCGTGATGACATTCACTGCTGCTCCAAGATTTGCCATGCCTTGTCTAAAAGTATGCTGATCTACTTCTAAGTGTGTTGAGCATGTTTGAGCCTGCTGAATAGCAGATGGAGTTAAAACCTGTTTCTCTTCTCTTTTTTGCATGATTGCTCTCCAACCCCAATGCATGATCATTACAATGAATCGAGGCTAAAACATCACATCAGTTATGATGCTGAAGGTTTTTATCAGTGACATCGTTTATCCCACATGGGCAATCGATGCAATTTCAATTAAGGCATCAGGTTTCACCAAGCCGCACTGGATACAAAAGCGAGCAGGTTTGTCACCCGGAAAATATTCTGCATATACCGTATTTACTGCGCTATAGTCGGCCCAATCTTTAATGAAAATGGAATTGAACGTTACGTCATCCATGGTGCCACCTGCAGTTTCAATCACTTTTTTGATCGTTTCTAAAATATGGCGAGTCTGTCCTGCGGCATCACCAATACAGACCACATTATTATTTTCATCAAAAGCCAATGTGCCTGAGACATACACAATATTGTCTGCTTTGGTTGCAGGAACATAGGGTGCAAGTGGTGCCGCTGTTCCTTCAGGAATAACAACTTGTTTAGACATAAGATGCTCCAAATCAAAAAATTTAGATAAAATTAAATGCATGAATTAGGCAGATTGCTGTAGCAATGTTGATGCCGAATCAAAGGTTTCAATAAAGCTATTGGTGTCAGATACCCAGCCAAAAAAAGTTTTAATGTTATATAGCGCTGCGTCGTGAGCCTCTTGAGGTCCGGCTTGATAGCAAGCATCTTTAAGTGCAACACCGAAATATTCCAAAAAGAAACCATCACGTAAGGTCGACTCGACACAGACATTGGTGGCAATACCTACAAAGACCAAATTACGAATGCCACGAGCACGTAAAATGCTGTCGAGAGCGGTGTTAAAGAAACCGCTATAACGTGGCTTTTCAATAATGATGTCTTGTGGAAGAGGTTTTAACTCATCAATTAAAGCAAAGTCCCAACCGCCTTTAGATAAAAGTTGGCCTTGTAACTCGGGGCGTTTACGCATGGTTTTTAAGGCATTGGATTTATGAAAATTTGGTGAGCCTAAACCACCAGCCTCAACGTAGTTTTTATCCCAACCATTTTGGAAATAGATGACCTGAATCCCTGCACTATGTGCAGCATCGATCGCCTTTTTAATATTTTCGACTACAGGTTTAGTCTTTGAAACATCAAAACCTGCTAAATCTAAATACCCACCTAAAGAGGTGTAGGCATTTTGCATATCAATGACAACAAGCGCAGTTTGTTCTGCTGCTAGTTGAATATGTTCAGGTTCGGCTTTTAATACTTTGCCTGTACCAATCTGTGCCGTGAATTCTGCACACACAATATTAGACATTTCATTCATGCGCTTTTCTCCAAAACAGTTGGTTCGGCTTGCTCTGCCAGTTCGGTAACGACACTTTCACGACATTTCATGAGCGGTTGAATGCGTTGACCAAAATCTTCTACACCTTGTACAAAGTCATCAAAGGTCAACAAAATTCCTTCTGTACCTTCAATCTCGGAAATTTGATCAAGCATTTTTGCGACATTTTTAAAAGAGCCAACAATGGTGCCCATATTGATATTGACTGGAGAAACACTAGAGGCCATGTGACGAATATTGGTGTCAGTGCCAGACACTTTATCTTTTGCACCTTGGTCTTGTAGCCAACGAATAGCTTCCATGTCCGCACCATCGTTATAGTGTTGCCATTTCTGCATTGCAGCAGCATCTGTTTCGGCTGCAATTACCATAAACAACACATAGGTCTGTACATTCCGTCCAGTTTTGTCAGTTTGAGCTTTTAAACGATCATTAATTTCGGCATAGGCTGTCGGTGTGTTTAAACCTTTTCCAAAAACAAAGTTGTAATCGGCATATTTTGCGGAAAAAGCTAAACCAGCATCAGACTGTCCTGCACAGATAATTTTCATATCAGCTTGAGGCTGTGGTTTGACCTGACAATCATTCATCTGGAAGAACTCGCCTTTTAGGTCTGATTTTCCGGTTGCCCAAAGTTCACGCAAAACTTCGACATACTCAGATAAGTAGTCATAGCGCTTAGCAAAATATTCATCGCCAGGCCACATACCCATTTGGGAATATTCAGGCATTTGCCATCCCGTCACGACGTTTAGTCCAAAGCGACCGTTGGAAATCGAATCTATGGTCGATGCCATACGTGCCACAATTGCAGGAGGCATGACTAGTGTTGCAGCGGTTGCATAAATTTGGATTTTACTGGTGACAGCGGCGAGACCTGCCATGAGGGTAAATGTTTCCAGGTTATAGTCCCAAAACTCAGTTTTTCCGCCAAAACCACGTAACTTAATCATGGAAAGGGCAAAGTCAAAACCGTAGTGTTCAGCACGCTGTACAATTTGTTTGTTTAATTCAAAGGTAGGTTTATATTGCGGTGCATTTTCTGAAAGCAGCCAGCCATTATTTCCAATTGGACAAAAAACGCCGATCTTCATCTTGATTCCCCATCGTGAGTTTAGGAAGTCGAACTGAAAGCTATAAACGATATAATTTTCAGTATTTGTTTGTATTTTTAATAATGCATAGCGCGTGCCAACTTTAATATTTATATATTTATCAATGTATTGAGTTTATTGTTTGGTATAATTTTTATCAAATGGTAAAAAATAATGCGATTGTGCACCAAGGAGGAACTAACTTGCTTCATTGTGCATCATTTGATCAATTTTACTTTTGGAGTGTGTATTACATCCAATTTTATAAAACAGCAGAACAAAAAAAGGCGACATTGAAGTCGCCGTGTAGGACTAAAGTATTTCTCTTTTGAGATTGAAGAGGGTGTTATGGACTTAACTCATTCCACTCGACAAGCCTCTTCAAAATTTAAACGAGGAAGGCGTGTATAAACTTTCTGAGGGTCGCCATAGCCGATGTTAATGATGAGATTAATATGATGATTTGTCCCTGCAAAAAATAGCTCATCAACTTGTTTCGCATCAAAACCAGACATTGGACCCGTATCTAAACCTAAACTACGGCATGCCATAATTAAATATGCAGCTTGCAATGAACTATTACGAAAGGCAGTTTCATGTGCTACGGCATCACTTGATGTAAACCATGATTTTGCATCGGCATACGGAAATAGTTCTGGCAGTTTGTCATAAAATCTTGCATCGGTTGCAACCAAAACAGTGACAGGAGCTGTTATCGTCTTTTCTACATTGCCAGACGACAATGCTGGCTTGAGTTTTTGTTTAGCTTCAGGTGTTGTTAAAAATACAAAACGAGCAGGACTACAGTTGGCAGAAGTCGGTGCCATTTTGACCAGATCATAAATTTGTTGAATTTGCTCGGGGCTGACGGCTTTATCTAACCACGTGCTGTGGGTTCTAGCTTCTAAAAAGAGTTGATCTAACATATTTAATGTTTTTGCATTCATGATAAGGCCTTAATGCTATGGAAAAATTGAATGAAAGTTTGATTTAGTTGTTGAGATTCGATCACTGTGGAAGCATGGGCACCAGAGGGTAAAATGCAGAGTTGACCATGACCAAGTTTGGTAAAAAGATCTTGTGATTTATGTGCTGGAACTAAAAAATCATCTTGATTGGCAACGATATGAATTGCAGTGTCTTGTAGTGCTTGTACGTGCTCTGATTGTAATTGAAAGCGCATCAATGCTTTGAGTCGTGCAAATACATTTGTCTTGGGCGGAAAACCTTGGAGCTGAATATCTTCGGTACTTTTAATGTGGCTATGATTCTGAGAAATCCATGCTGGAGGATACAAAAATAATGCCTGTGCACGCACATAGGCTTCAGCACCTGCTGACGCTAATAATGCGATACGGGCATCAAAACATTTTTGTGTATGGGCATCTAGCTCATCCCACGCATTAATCAGTGTCAGGCTGAGCATGGTAATTGAGCTAGATTGTAGTTGCTTTGCGAGTTCCATTCCGATGATGCCACCCAAAGCATGCCCGATCATATGGAATTCATGAATTTGAAGATGTTCTAATAAATGTAGTACTTGATTGGCCATGTCACACATATGGTAATGTGAAGGTAATAAAGCACTGTCTTGATGACAGCCTTCTTGGTCATAAGTCACAATGTTGAAATGCGTACTCAACGATTCAAGTTGTGGGCTCCAAAAACTAGCATGACCACCTAACCCAGATGAGAAAATCAAATAAGGGGCATCTTTTTGAGATGAACACGGATAAATATAATATTTCATTTTTTACCATTTGATAAAATAATGAAAAATTCAAAAGCAATTTATATGCCTGAATTAATCAGTAATGGCAAATTGAGACAATATTTAGCACAAAAGATTTAGATTGTAGAGGAAGGCAAATCAATGTGATGATTAAGCCAATGATATTTAGATTGAGCTGAGTAGGTGTCAGAAATGGATATACATATTAAAAGAATTTATGAAACTGCTGAGCCCAGTGATGGAAAGCGGATTTTGGTTGACCGTTTATGGAGTAGGGGAATTAGTAAGGAAAATGCTCATTTGGATTTGTGGCTAAAAGAAATAGCACCCTCGACAGAACTTAGAAAATGGTTTCATGCTGCAACGCCAGATCATTGGCAAGAGTTTAAACAGCGTTATTTAAAAGAGCTTGAAACCAACTCCGCCGTTGAAGAGCTACAACACATCATAGCAAAACATACAGTTACGCTTTTATATTCAGCAAAAGATGTTGAAAATAACCATGCAATTATTTTGAAAGAATATTTATTAAGTAAAAACTTAAAATGAATATATAAATTTTTTTTTGGTAAAAGTCTATTATTTAAAACTTTAAAAAATGAGTCATATCTCGCATAATATACTTTTTGAGATTTTTTTCATGTCTTTGCCAAACTGCCCAAAATGCCAATCAGAATATACTTACCAAGATGGCGACTTATTGATTTGTCCTGAATGTTCACATGAGTGGAAAGAAGGAGAAGCATCAGCAACTGAAGAACAAGAAATTATTAAAGATGCAAATGGAAATGTCTTGGCAGACGGTGATAGCGTCACTGTAATTAAAGACTTAAAAATTAAAGGCTCTTCTTCAGTCGTTAAAGTAGGGACAAAGGTAAAAACGATTCGTTTAGTTCCAGATGCAAGTGATGGCCACAATATTGATTGCAAAATTGATGGTATTGGTCAGATGAAACTTAAATCTGAATTTGTAAAAAAAGCTTAAACTGTTAATTATTATTACATTTCAGCAGAGATATACGTTTATATCTCTGCTTTTTAAATTCCTAACATCATTATAATTTTATTACGAAAAAGTATAAAAAATGGACTGTTCAAGGGATATTTACGCCTTTATATTGTCATTAATAACAAATAACTTTCGTCCAGAATAATAACGAAAGTCATACCCACACCAACAAAAAAATGAGGTTTTTATGGCAGGATGGTACGAAATTTCACAAGCGAGTGATGGACAATATCGTTTTATTTTGAAGGCAGGAAATGGTGAGCCTATTTTAAATAGCGAGCTATATAAGGCAAAAGCCTCTGCTGTAAATGGTATTGAGTCAATTCAGAAAAACAGTGGTGATGATGCCCGATATGAGCGTTTAACTGCAAAGAATGGGAAACCTTATTTCAATTTAAAAGCTGCAAATCATCAAATTATTGGCACGAGTCAGTTCTATGCGAGTGAAGCTTCACGAGATAAAGGAATCGAGTCGGTTAAAAACAATGGTTCATCAACCAATATCAAAGACTTAACCGTTCAGGCATAAAATTGAGTTAAAAAAAGCAGCTTCGAAAAGCTGCTTTTTTATTTAGGTATTTATTAACGCGCTAACTTAGCTAAAAGTTCTTCTTTAGTTAAATTGCTCGCTTCAGCATCGCGGCGACCTTTATATTCAAAAGTACCCGCATCAAGACCTTTTTCACCAATCACAATACGGTGTGGAATACCCATTAATTCAAGGTCAGAGAATTTAACGCCTGGGCGTTCGTTACGATCATCAAGTAACACATCAAAACCTTGAGCTTGAAGTTCTGCATAAAGGGATTCTGCTGCTTCAAGAGTACGTGGTGATTTGTGCGCATTCATTGGAACAATTGCAATTTCAAATGGTGCAATGGCTTGAGGCCAGATAATACCTTTGTCATCGTAGTTTTGTTCAATTGCAGCTGCAACAACACGTGTTACACCAATACCGTAGCATCCCATAGTTACTGTAAATGGTTTGCCATCTTCACCTAAAACTTTACAGCCTAAAGCTTCAGAGTATTTAGTACCTAGCTGGAAAATATGACCTACTTCGATACCACGTTTAATTTGTAGTGTACCTTTGCCATCTGGAGATGGATCGCCTTCAACCACATTACGTAAGTCAAAAATTTCGCTAATTTGCGCATCACGTTCCCAGTTTACGCCAACCGCATGTTTGTCCGCTTCATTTGCACCAGCAACGAAGTCAGAAAGAACCGATGCAGCACGGTCAACAATTACGGTTAAGCCTTTTTCGACTAAACCTTGTGGACCAGTAAAGCCAGCAGTTAAACCAAATGCTTGAAGTTGTTCTTCAGTTGCAAAAGTAAGAGGCGAAGCAACTAAAGGATGCTTCTCAGCTTTAATCTCATTAAGTTCGTGGTCACCACGTACAAATAGAGCAACGACAGGAACATTACCTTTTTCATCAGCAATGCCTTGTACCAATAATGCTTTAACAGATTGCTTTGGATCAGCATTTAAGAATTGGCAGACATCATCAATCGTTTTTTGGTTTGGCGTTTCAACCAATTTAAATTCTTGTGTCGGTGCTGCACGTTCATCCACTAAAACAGCCTCAGCCATTTCAACGTTTGCTGCATAATCAGATTCAGTTGAAAATGCGATGTCATCTTCACCACTAGCAGCCAATACGTGGAATTCGTGGGAAGCTGAACCACCAATAGAACCTGTATCAGCTTGTACTGGACGGAAATCCAAACCTAAGCGAGTGAAAATACGGCTATAAGTGTCGTACATCACATCATAAGTTTCTTGTAATGATTCTTGAGTTGC
This sequence comes from Acinetobacter sp. 809848, assembly GCF_000581275.1. Classification (NCBI taxonomy): domain Bacteria; kingdom Pseudomonadati; phylum Pseudomonadota; class Gammaproteobacteria; order Moraxellales; family Moraxellaceae; genus Acinetobacter; species Acinetobacter sp. 809848. The sequence goes on along the minus strand of NZ_JEXG01000004.1, from coordinate 19,133 downwards.
ATGGAAAGAATAAGCATCTTTCATGATGAACTCACGTGAACGCATTACACCAAAACGTGGACGGATTTCATCACGGAATTTAGTTTGAATTTGATAGAAATTTACAGGAAGCTGCTTATAACTTTTTAATTCGTTACGCGCCATATCTGTAATAACTTCTTCATGCGTTGGCCCAAGTACAAATGGGTTCGTATGACGATCTTTAAAACGTAATAACTCAGGGCCATATTGTTCATATCGACCTGATTCTTCCCAAAGACTTGCGGGTTGAGTCACGGGCATGAATACTTCCATTGCGCCTGAACGGTTCATTTCTTCACGAACAATCGCATCTACTTTTTTAAGCACACGTGTTCCCATCGGCAGCCATGTATATAAACCAGATGCCAATTTACGAATCATCCCCGCACGTAACATGAGCTGGTGTGAAATCACTTCAGCATCATTTGGGGTTTCTCTCAACGTTGCAAATAAAAAGCGGCTTGCGCGCATGGAAAAAGTCCTAAAAGTTAAGCGTTATAAAAACGCAGATTATACGATAATCGCTGCATTATGACATGAATCGTCGTGTTTGACGCAGCATAAAGTTTTTCAAGTCATCCAGATAAGTGAAAATGACGGGTACAACCACAAGAGTCAACAGAGTAGAGGTTATCACACCACCAATAACCGCATGAGCCATTGGTGCGCTTTGCTCACCGCCTTCGCCCAGACCTAAAGCTAAGGGAACCATCCCCATCACCATAGCACTTGTGGTCATCAAAATTGGACGTAAACGGGTCTTACCAGCTTGTAAAATAGCGTCATAACGGCTCACACCCTGATCCATCGCTTTCTTAATAAAATCGATCAGCAAAATTGCATTTTTAGTGACAAGCCCCATCAGCATAATAATACCAATAATCGAAAACAGATTTAGCGTGCTTTGGAACAGGAATAAGGCAAGAAAAACACCAATCAATGACAAAGGTAAAGAGGCCATAATTGCTGCGGGATGAATAAAGCTATTGAACTGAGAACCTAACACGATATAAATAAATACAATCGATAGGGTAATGGCTGTTAATGCGTATCCCGCAGATTCAGCCATATCGGCGTTTGCTCCTTGAGTATCGAATGTATAGCCCGCAGGTAACTTAAATGCCTTTTGCATTTTATCGATGTCTTGACCAATATCTCCGCTCGGGCGACCAGAGGTATTCGCCTCAATAAGAACCTCACGTTCAAGGTCACGTCTGTTAATTTGTGAAGCACCGAGCTTTTCTTCGGTCGTTGCGACTGCACTCAATGGAACTAATATATTTTGTCCAGCTGTATTGGTTTTATTAGAGTTGATATATAAATTTTGAACATCTTGCGGAAGCATACGTTTATTTTCATTTAAACGTAAATTCACATCATAAGTTTCGCCATCACGATCTTCCCAAGTGGTGACATTATCGCCCGCAATTAATGGTCGAATGGCATTCGCAATTTGGGAAACAGATAAGCCCAAATCACTTGCTAGCACGCGATTAATATGAACACCCAAAGTAGGTTTGGGTTCTTTCAATGAACTTTCTAAATCAACTACGCCTTTAATTTTTTCCATTTCAGCAATAAAGCGATCTGAAATTTTTTGTAGTTCATTTAGGTCAGATCCTTTAATAGAAATCATGATTGGCTTTTGTCCGCCAGAGACAGAGTCTTGTGCTGCGGCAACAGAAGTTACTCGAATACCCGCTACAGTTTGCAAACGATCACGGAACTCATTGTTGAGTGTATTCAGATCTGAGCTACGTTCTTGTTTTGGCTTTAAGGTCACCCCTAAACCAGCATGGTTTTTACCAGAGTCTACTTCACTGTTAACCACACCATACGTAGAAACCACATCAGGGAATTGTCTAATAATTTGATCGACCTGATGTAATTTGGCTTGGGTATATTCTAAAGAAGAATCTACAGGAGTCTCGAACTGGATACGGACTTCACCTTTATCTGGTGTAGGTACAAATTCGGTTCCGATGAGTTTAGATAGTCCTAATGCAGCAAATAATGAAGCGATTGCAACAATGACTGTAATGAAACGGAAGCGTAGAGCAAGCTTTAATAGCTTTTCATAAACATGAGTAAGCCGATCTAACAAATTAGAAATATGGTTAAAAAAACGTTGTAGCCAATTATCTTTTTTCTTTACAGGATCTTTCCAATGAGCTGAAAGCATTGGATCCAGCGTAAAGCTAATAAACATTGAAATTAAAACAGCCGTACTGACCGTTACACCAAATTGATAAAAGAAGCGTCCAATCAGACCACCCATAAAGGCTACGGGTAGAAAGACTGCCACAATAGTAAGCGTGGTTGCGAGTACAGCTAAACCAATTTCTTTTGTCCCTTCAAGAGCAGCGGTCACATGGTCTTTGCCCAGTTCAGTATGTCGGACGATATTTTCGCGAACTACAATTGCATCATCAATGAGTAAACCAATACTGAGTGATAAAGCTAACAGCGTCATCATATTAATGCTAAACCCGAAAGCCCAAATAAAAGTTAAGGTTCCGAGCAAAGTAATCGGTAAGGTTAAACCAGTAATAACTGTAGAGCGGAAAGAGCCTAAAAAGAGTAAAACAATGAGAACTGCTAAAGCAGCACCTTCAATAATTGTTCGAACCACATCTTTGATTGAAGCGCGAATACCTTTAGAGCTATCAGCTACGACTTTGTAATCTAAGCCCGCAGGCATTTGATCTTTTAATTTCTCTAACGTTAGATAAGTCTGATCGACGACTTTAATTACATTGGCATCGGAACTTTTTAAGATATCGACTGAGACCGCAGTTCTTCCATTATAAAAGGCACTCGATTGTAGTTCGGCTTGTGTGTCCTCAACAGTTGCCACTTGCTTTAAAAAAATGGGTGAACCATTTTTATTGGCAATGACCAAATCACCAAATGCAAGGGGATGAATAACTTTTGATTGAATCTGTACAACCAGTTCAGAATTTTTTTGCTGTAAGGTCCCTGCAGGCACTTCAATATTTTCATTTTTTAGCGTGTTAATGACCTGATCAATACCAATGCCGTAGCTTTGCAATTGTGCAGGAATAACCTTTATTCGTATTTGCCGTTTAGCGTCGCCCAATAAATTCACATTACCGACACCCGAAACCGTTTTAAGCTGAGGTACGATTTTTTTATCTACATACGAACTTAATTGCGCCAAACTCATGCTGTTTGATTCAAATACGACTGACATGATTGGGCTAGAAGAGGGGTCATAGCGTTGCACAATCGGTGTATCAATTTCATCACGGAACTGCGCTGTGACGGGTGCAATTTTGTCACGAACGTCTTGTGCCGCAATCGCCGAAGAAGTATCAAGATTAAACTCGGCAATCACCATTGAAAGGCCTTCACTTGAGCGTGAAGTAATCTGTTTAATTCCCGAAATTGTATTGATTTGATCTTCAAGTTTTTTTGTTATATCTGACTCAACAGCCTCAGGCGACGCACCCGCATATTGTGTAGTGACTACTACGAATGGGAAATCTATATTCGGAAACTCTTCGACAGTCATACGTTTCCAAGATGCCAACCCGAGTACCATTAAGCTGAGCATCATCATAATGGTAAAAACGGGGTATTTCACACTGATTCGAGTAAACCACATACGCTATTTGCTACCTTATTTATTTTTGTCGGTTGTAACCGTCACTTTTTTATTAATGTCGGAATCTTCAAATTGAATACGGCTGACCAGATCTGTGCTTTGTAAACCTTCGACTAAAGCAATATTGTCGTTATAGCGCTGTTCAACCACCCGAATTTTAACTTTTTGAATAGTGTGATTGCGTATCACCCATACAAATGGATCATGTTGTATATTTTGAATGCTGTCTAAAGGAATAGTTTGGCCTTGATGAGTGTCATTGCGCAAAATGTTTCCATTAATGAAGGCTCCAATACTTAACGAGTCAATTTTTTCTTTAGGAGCAGCAAAAAACTCAATTTGTCGACTGTCTTGATCGGCAACAGGTGAAATGCGAGTTAGCGTTGCATTTAATTGTTTAGAATTGCCCTGAATTTGATATTGAATGTTACTACCGATCTTAAGCGCAGATTGCTGTTCAATTGGCAACTTGGCTTGTATTTCAAGTTGATCAGGATTTACGATTTCAAATAGTGTTTGTCCAACTGAAACTGTTTGACCGGGTTCAACTTGGCGTTTAGTAATCACACCTGAAATTGGACTAGTAATAATTCCGTCTTGATCCGCTTTTTTAGCAATATCAACATTGGCTTGTTGTGCTTTTACACTTTCAAGCTGACCTTTATAGTCAACCTGACTCTGTTCAAACTCGACACGAGCAATAAAACCTTGATTAAATAATCTTTGTTTTCGGTTCATCAAATTACGAGCAAGTTCAGCTTGTGATTGAGCCGATGCAAGGTTGGCGCGTGCTTGCGCTAATCGTGCAACATTGTCCTGATTATTCAATCTCACCAGAACTTGACCTTTTTGTACCTGTTGGCCGACATTTGCAGTGACATTCGTCGCTGTTGCACTCACTTGTGCCTGAATGGAACTTTGCTGAACCGCACGAATAGTTCCTGTAAATGCAGTTTGAGAATCAAGAGCTCCTTCTTTAACTGCAATAAGATCTTGAGGAATAAGCTCAATTTTGACAGGAGCTGATTCAGTAGTTTTGGTTGTTTCTTGCTGATTACATGCAGCTAAAATTAAACATAAACTAATAATACTCAGTTTAAAAAAAGTAGAAGGGGTGAGATGCATTGTGTGCATACAGCATCATCCTATAATTCAAATTTTATTTTGCCCCTATTCTTGATAAACCTTTGCAGTTATTCAAGCTTTTTTAAACGATCGATAATATTTTCATACTCATTGTTGGTTCGATTATAGGTCTTGGAAAGTGTTTCAAGTGTTTGTTTAACCCGATTAATATTATTTAGATTGTTTTCAATCAACGCCTTATGACGCTCAGGAATCGGTTCTCCTTTTCTGAAATACTCCATTTCCTGACGCTTAAATAAAATTTTGTCTTGTTGTAATTGATTAAGTTGTTCCTGTTGATAATTAATTTGCTTTTTTATAGACACTAATGCCTGATCTCTTTTAATCGAAGCTGTCTTACTATTGCTATAAGCTTTTTTTAATTTGATATCTTGTTCTTTATGTCGCGCCAATAATGCCCGTTGACTTGATTGATTTAAATCAGCTTCAGCATTATAAGAATGGTTTCTTTTTATCACTTGCATATTACGATCTAGAGCTTCATAACCATAACGAATATGAGCAGGTGTGACCGATGTACTAATATTGGCAATACCATGTTGGTCATAATAACGATACCAAACCGCTTTAGGTGTATCGGCAACAGCAACACTAAAGGGTAAGAAAAAGAGTGATCCGAAGGAAATAATGCCTATAGATACAGACAAACAGTTCCTGTAAAAGGCATATTTCATCCTGTCATTCATTGAAAATCCCCAAAAAAGATAGCTAAGTCGCTTATTTTTAAATATTTAATCTTCATTATATTAATTATTATTTAGCTGAATAAAAATATAGTCATTATAAAAAAAATGATAATTTTAATTAAAGTGTGATGAGGTTAAAAGTTATTGTTTATAAATGAGAAAGTAGACAAAAATGCCTCATTGAAAATAGAACGTGAGATATGTTAAAAATGCGTATAAATGTGTAAAAACAAATTTAAGTTAAATTGCATTTATATTTTATTTTTATGGGGATGGAAGATTAAATGGAAGATGCATTCCAAAATCTGAAAGTAATGGTGATTGATGACTCAAAAACCATTCGCCGTACAGCAGAAACCTTATTACAGCGCGAAGGCTGTGAAGTGATTACTGCTGTGGATGGATTTGAAGCTTTGTCCAAAATTGCAGAAGCAAATCCGGATATTGTTTTTGTCGATATCATGATGCCTCGTTTAGATGGTTATCAAACTTGTGCTTTGATAAAAAACTCTCAAAATTATCAGAACATTCCCGTTATCATGCTCTCTAGTAAAGATGGTTTATTTGATCAGGCAAAAGGGCGTGTGGTAGGTTCAGATGAATACTTGACGAAACCTTTTAGCAAAGATGAATTGTTAAACGCGATTCGTAATCATGTAAGTTCATAAACAATAATTTGAGGGCAAAAAAATGGCACGTATTCTCATTGTAGATGATTCACCAACCGAAACTTTTCGTTTTAAAGAAATCCTAACCAAACATGGTTATGACGTGCTTGAAGCATCAAATGGTGCAGATGGTGTAACTCTTGCAAAAGCAGAGCAACCAGATCTTGTATTGATGGATGTTGTAATGCCGGGTGTAAATGGTTTTCAGGCAACACGTCAGATTACTCGTGATGAAGACACTAAGCATATCCCTGTTGTGATTGTGAGTACTAAAGATCAGGCAACTGACCGTGTATGGGGCAAGCGTCAAGGTGCAATCGATTATTTGATTAAGCCAATCGAAGAAAATCAATTGATTGATGTAATTAAACAATTTCTAAATTAACTCATCCATCCATAAAAACATAAATAACGGGCATTTTGTACCCGTTTTATAGGATCGAGTATGGCAGCGAATGGATTTATCGAGTTACTTCGTTTGTCTAAACGGGGTAATAAGAATTACGCTTCAGTTCAAAATGAAGCACAGCGATGGTCAGGAATTGCTTTTGAAATGAGAGGGCAATACTTCGTCGCACCACTTGGGGAAGTGTCAGAAGTAATCTATCCACCAAAATATACACCAGTTCCAAATACCCAAAGTTGGGTAAAGGGATTGGCAAATATTCGAGGAAGACTACTTTCAGTGTCTGATTTGGCGCATTTTATTTTAGGGCAACGAAGTTCATTTTCGTCAACTCAAAAAGTATTGTGTATTAGCCATCGCGACCAGTATGTGGGGTTGGTCGTGGATCAGGTTTTGGGGATTCAGCACTTTAATAAAAAAAGCTTTTTTTCTCAAAGCTTAGACTTAGAGGAAAATCTAAAAGAATATTGCCAAGGTTATTTTCATCAACATAACCAGCATTGGCATGTCTTTTTATTTAGTCGTTTATTGCAAAACCCACATTACATGAATGCATCGACAAAATTTATAAACTAATTTTTACGCTGTGAAAACAGAGTATTTTTCTGGGGAAAAGCTATGGGCTTTAAGCTTAAAAAGAAAGGCAGCAGTCGGGTTGCGTCCGAAAAATCGGGTGTCAATTTTATTGCAACAATCCAGTCAAAAATTGAGCAGTTTGCCAGTTTATTTGGGGAAAGTGAAAAGTCCAAGCCAATCCTATATGCAGCACTTTTATGTTTTGTGCTTGCATTAGTTTCTCTAGCCTATCTGTTCTATAACGTTCCACGTCATAACCAGTTAATTCGAAGTCTCGGTGAGTTGCGTTTGTTATCTCAAACGATTTCTAAACAAGCAACTGAAGCAACTGAGTCTGGCTCTCAAGAGGCAATCACCAAGCTACAGCAGTCTCAAAAAGACTTTAATGAAAACTTACTTGAGATTGAAAATATTCACGGTAAATCGACTGATGAATATCAAAAAGTTCAAGTTATGTGGACTGAACTTTCAAAAAACATCGATTTGATTTCAGCACATCAAAAAGTCCTTAACCAGTTATATGACACCAACATCTCTATTAGCGAAACCGTCCCTGAGATTCAGGCAGAATATAACTTGATGGTTGACCAAATGGCGCGTCAAGGTTTGCCAAGTAGTCAGGTAATTATTGCTAAAAACCAGGTATTTATTGCCGAACGTATTTTACGTTCTATTAACTCGGTATTAAGTGGTACCGATGGCAATGTATCGACTAGCGATTTTGGTGTAGACATTGATACGTTTGGTACGTATTTAAATGCTGAACTTAATGGTAATGCTGAATTGGGTGTTGATCGTATTGCTGATCCGGCTTTACGTGAATCATTAGAAAGTATTAAATCTGAATATGACAAAGTCTTAAAATCTGCTGCTGCCACGGTATTAAAAAATGGTAACCAGATTGTCAATGTTCGTCAGGCATCTTCTCAGATCTTCTCTAAATCAGATGTGATGTTAGATAACTTGGGGCATTTATCTGATGTAGCAAGAAAGAACTGGCTTACTTTATTGTTAGGTGCGGTGCTAATCAGTTCTTTAGCAGGCTTAATCTTCTCTGTATTTAAATTGATCACATTACGTAGTGTGATGGATAAGCAACGTGTTACTCGATTACAAGACGAATATGACCGTAACCAAAACGCGATTTTACGTTTACTTGATGAAATCGCCGATCTTGCAGATGGTGACTTACGTTCATATGCAACTGTATCTGAGGATTTTACGGGAGCAATTGCCGACTCGATTAACTTTGCGATTGACCAACTACGTGACCTTGTATCCCGTATTCATGAAACCTCTCAAGAAGTTGCTCGCTATACGCAAGATACGCAGAGTATTACGAACCAATTAGCAGAGGCGTCTGAGCATCAGGCTCAAGAAATTGCTGGTGCATCAACAGCAATGAATGAAATGGCGCAATCGATTGACCAAGTATCTTCAAATGCATCTGAATCTGCTGAGGTAGCAGAGCGTTCGGTACAAATTGCCTCTAATGGTGCGCAAGTGGTAAACCGTTCAATTGAAGGTATGGACACAATCCGTGAACAGATTCAAGAAACGTCTAAACGTATTAAGCGATTGGGTGAGTCTTCACAAGAAATTGGTAACATCGTATCGCTCATTAACGATATTGCCGACCAAACTAACATTCTTGCATTAAACGCAGCAATTCAAGCATCTATGGCTGGTGAAGCAGGCCGTGGTTTCGCCGTAGTTGCTGACGAAGTACAGCGTCTTGCAGAGCGTTCTGCATCGGCAACTAAACAGATCGAAACTCTGGTTAAAACAATTCAGACTGATACAAATGAAGCTGTTATTTCGATGGAACAAACCACCACTGAAGTTGTGCGTGGTGCAAACTTGGCAAAAGACGCGGGTATTGCCTTGGATGAAATTCAAAAAGTATCGGGTGACTTGGCAAACTTAATTGCCAGCATTTCTGATGCAGCAAAACTTCAATCTGCATCTGCCAGCCATATTGCGACCACCATGACAGTCGTACAAGAAATTACTTCACAAACGACAACTGCAACCTTTGATACAGCACGCTCTGTTTCTGAACTAGCAAACATGGCAGAGTCATTACGTGAATCGGTAACGGACTTTAAATTACCTGATTAAATTGGGGATGAGAATAGCTGTTTCAGTACCGCTATTCTTCTAAAAAGTATTAACAACACCAGATAAATATTGGGGAAACAGCTATTTTTCTGGTGTTGACTCTGTCGTTTTTCTCCATTTAGGAGACAAGCAAAAGAAGCCTTTGCTATGAAAGAAATATTAAAAACTTTAACTGAAGCAATGATGCTACCGGAAGATAGCTACTCTCAACAAGATGATGAATTTCTTGAAATATTTGTCGAAGAAATTGAAGAAATTTTTGTTGAATTACAATCTTTGATTCACGAATGGATGCAATCTGAAAATGTTGCTACGCTTACTGAAATCCGCCGTCATTTTCATACATTGAAAGGTTCAGGGCGAATGATTGGGGCCAAATCTTCTGCTGAGCTTGCTTGGACTGTGGAAGATACGCTTAATCGGGTAATCAATCAGAGTCTCGGATTAACTCCTGACATCCAACAATATGTTCAGTTGGTATTTAAGTTCTATTTCTTTAAGTTAGTAGATGACTTCGAATCTAAAAAAAATCATACCCTAGACTTTAGGCCCCTAATTTTATTGGGACAACAATTACAGCAACAGCAAAGTATAGAACCCGCGTTAGACGAACTTTTATTATTATCAGATATTCTTACTGCTGAAACTCAAACTGGTTTAGAAGCGAATGACTTAGAACCAGAATCTACAGAAGTTTTAACTATTTTGACTCCAGAAGTTGCTATAGAAACTGAACAGACTCTTGCTGAAACCTTAATTTTATTTATGGAAGAAGCAGAAGAGCACTTAGCGACAATTGATCAGTTTTTGGAAAAAGAAATACATCAGCATGAAAGTTATAATGCTCTAATACGTGCGTTACATACATTACGTGGCAGCTCTGCCATGGCTCATGTAGAACCAATCTTTGAAGCTAGTACCAAAGTTGAGCATTTATTTAAAATACTATTACAAGAAGAGCTTTCTTCTCATTCAGAAGAAGTTTCATTACTCCGTGATTATCGTCAGTTTATTCGAAATAGTTTAGATCTATTGGCTGCACATTGCTCTACTGAGCAATTGGAATCTGATCTACAAAAATTTAATCAGGTTTGGGATGCTTACATGGAGCAGCATGGTGAGCATTCGAGCCCACTCATGCCTCCACATGGTTTAGTGTCTCAGCTATTACAGCTAGATGTTGCTGAATTACTTGATGCGGAATTAGACTTTGAGAAGGGAATACGTACAGAGTTTCCTCATTATCTTGAACGTTTAAGTGAACAAGCAGATGTTTTGCTGCAACATACTCAGTCGCAGGCAATGATTGGTTTATATGAATATACTAACCAGTTGAAAGAAAGCTACGACATATTGCTTGATCGACCTGATTTATTGCAATCAGATTATATTTTTGAAATTTATCAAAAAGCGCACCAACAATTAATTCAGTTATTTGATGCATTAGCTGCGGGACAAAGAGTAAGTATCATCGAGCAACACCAAAATGTCTTGGATGAGCTAAAACTATATACTCAATATATTCCAAATCTTAATTCCGAATCATTAGAAACTCATCAAGACGTTTTTGAACCATTGTTTAATGCTGAAGTTGAACAAACGGCGAATGAACCTCTGATAGAAAATGTATTCACTGATCAGGTCACCATAGGACAGAGTGTACAACTAGATCGACAGTTTATTTCGTCTGAGCATGTAAACCGTCATTTTGATCCAGATCTTTTAGATATTTTTCTTGAAGAAGCCGATGAGTTGCTTGAGGGAATGGATACAGATCTTAATCTTTGGGTTAATGATCAAGAAAACTTTGCCGCTCTCAATAATCTGATGCGTTATTTGCATACCTTAAAAGGTGGGGCAAATATGATTCAGGCAACTTATATTGGTTTAATTGCACATGAGTTAGAAAGTATTTATGAGCGTTTAATTCAAAAACAGTTGATAGTTTCGTCTGCTCTCATTGATTTTATTCGACTAGTTCAAGATGACTTGGCTGACCGTCTTCAAATAGTGCGTGAACAGCACCTAGATTATGCTGCTTCTCATACTATTCAAGCACTTAAAAATGCAGGTCAGGTATTTGATTCTCATATTAAAGAGAGCAAAACAGAACCTGAAACGTATGTTATACCTGAATTAAATTTTGAAGTATTACAACAAGAAGCGATAAATAATACGGCGTTAAACCTCAGTGAGTTAACTTCTGCTTCTGAGCAGATTGCTAAGTCTAATAATCAACTTGTTGAGCAAACCGAATTACAAGTTCTTTATGCTGATCACGATCATACAGAGAGTATCCCAGATCAAGATATTAATACTGTTGTCGAGCAGACATTCATGGAGGAAGCGGCCGAACTATTAGAAATGGCCGATCACTTATTAAAACAATGGTTCGAGCAACGTACTAACCGTAGTATCTTGCTTCAACTACAAAGAGCAGTGCACAGCTTGAAAGGCGGTTCCCGTATGCTGGGACTTGAAACCGTGCAAGCGATTGCTTATCAACTTGAGAATGCTTTTGAACAATTTGCGCTTCATCATTTCAGCTCAAATATTTATGACAACTTATTAGAGAGTGCAATTGTCTGGTTAAAAGAGGCAATTTTTAAACAAAATTATCAACACTTCGATGGTTTACAACAAAGTCTGGAAAATATCCAGTTCATTGAAAGAGCAATTCAAATTCCTAGTAAGTTAACTAGAACTGATCTATTCAGCACGGAACCTGTAATGAGTTTTGTGCAAGGTGACGGTACAGAACCACCGCCAATGATGGGTGAGTGGGAACAAGCACAACGCCTTGATCAAAATAATGAGATGATTCGAGTCTCGGCAGATTTAATTGAAAAAATGATTGATCTGTCTGGTGAAAATTCGATTAACCGTTCGCGAATTGAAATGGATTTAAGCCAATTTGGTCATACCTTAGCGGAAATGGAATTGGCTATTCAGCGACTTGCAGATCAGTTGCGTCGAATGGAAGGTGAATTGGAAACCCAAATTATTGCAAAGCACGGTATTGAGAACTCACGTTATACGGAATTTGATCCTTTAGAGATGGACCAATATTCTTCATTAAATCAGTTATCAAAGTCTCTTGCCGAGTCTGCATCGGATTTAGTAGATTTTAAAAATACATTATCTGAAAAGATCAGAGACACTGAAGGTTTATTGGTACAGCAATCGCGTATTCAGGCTGAAATTCAAGAAGGTCTTATGCGAACACGCTTAGTACCATTTTCTCGATTATTGCCTCGTCTGCAAAGAATTGTGAGGCAGACTTCTACCACGTTAAATCGACCAGCGGAGCTTTTTGTTAATAATACAGAAGGCGAGCTGGACCGGACAATGTTAGAACGTTTGGTTACGCCACTTGAGCACATGCTTAGAAATGCAATTGACCATGGATTAGAAGACCGTGCGCAACGTGAACAAGCTAAAAAACCAGAAACTGGACGCATTGAACTCAATATTCATCGTCAAGGTACAGATGTTGTAGTTACATTTAAGGATGATGGGCAAGGTATTGATATCGAGAAGGTTCGTCAAAAGGCGTTAATGTCTGGTTTGATTAATCCAGAGCAAGTATTAGAACATCAAGATATTTTACAGCTGATTTTCCATCCTGGTTTAAGTACAGCCGATCAAGTCACTCAGATTTCAGGCCGTGGCGTCGGACTGGATGTCGTGCAAAGTGATATTAAGGCCTTAGGTGGCCATGTGAGTGTCGACTCTGTATACGGGCAGGGAACTGTCTTTACCATACGTGTTCCAACGACAGTAGCTGTTAGTGATGCTTTAATGGTTAAAGTTGCTGATCAGCAATTTGCAATCCCACTGGCGCAGATTGATCGAATTGTACGAGTTTCACCAGCATCATTAGAACAATATTTCGGAAGTGAACAAGAGCTCTTTGAATTTGAAAATAAGCGCTATCCATTACGTTATTTATCTGAGTTTGTTGGTAATCAACCAATTCCGCGCTTAAGTGGAATGATGTATTCATTACCAGTATTAATGATTAAGGCAAATAATGGACAAACCGTCGCCTTATTAGTTGACCAACTGATTGGCTCACGCGCACAGATTGTAGTTAAGCCAATAGGACAACAATTCTCTAGCATTGGTGCGATTGCAGGAGCAACTATTTTAGGTGATGGTCAAGTTTGTCTAATTTTAGATGGACAAAATATTGCTCGCCAAATTCAATCTACTCGCCGACATAAATCGCTTAATGAAACTATCTATAGACAACGCGAGTCTGATGAGCGACGTCTTATCATGATTGTAGATGACTCGGTAACTGTACGTAAGGTGACGTCTCGCTTACTTGAACGTCAGGGCTATGATGTAGTCACAGCTAAAGATGGGGTTGATGCGATTGAGCAATTGGAAAATATTAAACCAGATCTCATGTTACTTGATATTGAAATGCCACGAATGGATGGCTTTGAGGTACTTAATCTCGTTCGACATCATGATCTACATCAAGATATACCAGTGATTATGATTACATCACGAACTGGTGAAAAACACCGTGAACGAGCATTTACTTTAGGTGTGAACCAATACATGGGTAAACCTTTCCAAGAAGAAGACTTACTTGACAATATTGATGCGTTATTCATGACATTTGAAGGGAGACTTGCCTAATGAAAAGTAATATAAGTACATCCTTAATTAATGAAATGGACCAGCAAGAGCTTCAGCATTTAATTACTGTCTCAACTGGTTTTATTGATGCATATATTATCGAGTGTCATCAGCAAGTGCCGATGCTATTGCCGCAAAATATAGTGTTATCTGCTATGGATGTTAAAAACGGTATCAAGCATATTGAATGGCATGATGTAAAACTCCCTGTTTATTCGGTTCACAACGAAATAGATTCTCGAGCAGTAGCTTTAGTCATTGAAAGCGAAGACATTAGTCAACGTTTTGCACTTGTGTGTAAATCGATGCCAGTTTCAGTTCGCCTGCGTATTTCTGAAGTCGTAGATGAAAATGACGATATACAAGAGTCTTTACAGCACCCAACTGTATTTAAATATATTCGTATGGACAATCAACGCTACCATGTTCCTAATTTGCAATATATTCAAAATTCATTTCATCTATAAAAAAAGGAACTCATTTTGAGTTCCTTTTTAACTTTTACTTAGCTAATAAATTTTCCAAAATTTGCTCATAAATATCAGTTAGTGGATCAAGGTCTTGTACATCAACATGTTCGTTAATCTGATGAATTGTTGCGTTTAGAACACCTAATTCCAATACCTGTGCGCCTGTTGGAGCAATAAAACGACCATCAGAAGTACCACCACTCGTTGAAAGCTCAGTTTCAGTACCCGTTACGTTCAAAATAGCAGTTTGCGCTGCATTAACGAGTTCACCCACAGGTGTTAGGAATGGTAAACCAGAAAGATTCCAAACGATTTCGTACTGTAAACCGTGTTTATCTAAAATCTCATGCACACGTTGTTTAAGTTGTTCTGCTGTTACTTCTGTTGAATAACGGAAGTTAAAAGTAACTTCTAGTGCACCAGGAATGACATTTGTTGCGCCAGTGCCAGCATGAATATTTGAAATCTGAAATGATGTTGCTGGGAAATATTCATTTCCATTATCCCAAACAGTTTGGCACAGTTCTGCTAAAGCTGGTGATGCTTCATGAATTGGATTGCGCGCCAAATGTGGGTAAGCCACATGACCTTGCTTACCTTGAACTTTTAATACGGCATTAAGTGAACCACGACGACCATTTTTAACAATATCACCCAATTTATGAGTACTAGAAGGTTCGCCTACCAAACACCATGTCATCTTTTCGTTACGTTTTTCAAGAGTCTCAATCACTTTAACCGTACCGTTAATAGCAGGTCCTTCTTCATCAGAAGTAATTAGAAAAGCAATCGAACCCTTGTGATCAGGATGTTTTGTGACAAAACGTTCAGATGCAACGACCATAGCTGCAAGTGCTGTTTTCATATCGGCCGAACCACGACCATATAATTTTCCATCGCGAATTTCAGGTACAAACGGATCTGAATTCCATGCTTCTAACTTACCTGTCGGAACTACGTCAGTATGACCGGCAAAACAAAATACAGGTTCTTCAGTTCCGCGACGCGCCCAAAGATTGTCAACTTCACCAAAACGCATTGGTTCAATATGAAAACCAATTTTGGCTAAACGGTCTGCCATGATGGTTTGGCATGTATGATCAATAGGAGTAACAGAAGGTTGTTGTAACAGTTCTAAGCTAAGCGAGAGAGTGTCTGAATGGTTCATACCGAAAATTGCGTGCTGATCAGGTGAAATATAGTCCGATATAATAGGCGAATCTCTAAGGGATGGGTACGTAAAAATAAAAAAACCTTATCGGAATGATAAGGTTTTTGAAGTAACAACTCTAACTTACATTTTATCTTGTGTTTTTTCAGCAGTATTTGTTACAGCATCACCTGCTTTAGAAACATCTTGCCCAAAACCTTTAAACGTATTACACCCTGTTAAAATAACAGCAACCATTACAGACGCAGCTAAAACTTTTTTCATCATTTTCTCCGTTTAAATTTAATAATGAAGTAAATTTAGATTAAAAAACAAACGGAAAAAGAAACATGACTGTTTAATAGTAAAAACGTTATAAAATGTTTCTAGAAGCTTAAAACTTATTGTTAATTAGCTTAATTTTTGCAGGTGAGGCTTAATGTTTAAGTACGAAGGATGTCTAAACATATAAAACAAAACCTCTTCACTATTTTTACAATATAGACCGTCTGTCCACCAATGTGCTGGATTTGAAGTCTGCTCTTTATTTGGACACAACCATTCGTGTCTTTCCAATCGATAAAAAGAAGAATGGGGAATGGTATTCCCCCAATATCCCAAACGACGCTTTAAATTTATCCAGTCTGGTAGCGACTTTTGAGAATTTAACTGAACTGGCAGGTAGAGTTGTCCTTTTAAAACCGCAAAACGTTGTTGAATCTTAAAATTTAATGCTTCAGAAAATTGAAATTGCTTATTCGTAAAATGATAAAGTTTCTTGCTTAAAGTATCCTGACGATTCAATCCAATCCATTGTTCTAAATGTAAGTCTGCCTCGCCCAAATAGTATTTTAACGCGACCTCCCAATGTTCAATTTGTTGAGTTTCTTTATTTAAAATTAAAAAATCTAGCTCACCTAAAGTTTTTGCTCCATCAATTTTTTGAATACTATGACCTAACAGTTGGTAAGGATGATAATTATCCTCTTGTAGCCAGAACCAAAGTAAATTCTCAAAGCGTAAACCTAAGCGTGTACTTTTAAGTTGAGATAAAAACTGGATTAAAGGCTCTGGTGACTGATCGAGCTCATTTAACCGTGGTAAATAATTTTGGAAATGCTCTTCCCATACTTCGGTTGGGTGCAGCTTAAAGTCGTGTTGTATAGAAAAACTTTTTGGTAATTGGCAAAGTAAATTTGGACTAGCAATACAAAAAGCCAACTGTCGCACTATAGGATGTTGAAATTGAAGCCATGGTTCGAAATAGGAAGTTTTCACTGAGGCAATATTCATATATTTAATACTCGAAGTAATTCATCCTAATTTCATAAGGGATCAACAAACAATATTAGAAAAACACTTTATACTAACGCTAACAGCAGGTTAAGGTTTATATATGCGAACATTGTTCTGGCGCTCTTTGGTCGTGATTTTTATCACACTAGGCATTATTGGAGCAATTTTACCAGGTATGCCCACAACAGTGTTTTTGATTCTAGCTGCATGGGCAGCTTCGAAAGGATGGCCACAAATGGATGATTGGTTATTAAACCATCCCAAATACGGCCCAACATTACGTGATTGGCGAGCCAATGGTACAGTACCACGTAAAGCCAAATGGATTGCAAGCATAATGATGGCAATCAGTGGCCTTATAATGCTGTTTACTTCAGCACCGCTTTGGGTCAAGGTTTTTACTGATACTACCATGTTCATCGTTGCAGTTTGGTTATGGCTACGCCCTGAGCCAAAATTAAAAGATTGATAATCTTTTAATTTTGGCGCAAGACAAGCAGTGAAACTGCGCGTAGATAAGAGAAGATTGATAATCTTTTAATTTTGGCTCAAGACAAGCAGCGAAACTGCGCGTAGATAAGAGAAGATTGATAATCTTTTAATTTTGGCGCAAGACAAGCGGTGAAACCGCGCGTAGATAAGAGAAGATTGATAATCTTTTAATTTTGGCGCAAGACAAGTTCTTCATATAAATTTTTACTTAAACTCAAAGTATTTGAGTTGATATAAGAGAATAAGTTCAATGTCTCAATTTAAGCTCGAAGATGTAGATGTCCTCATCGATTTAGCAAATCAAACATTAACTTTGCCTAAACATAATAAATTTTATGTCATTTCTACCGGAAAGAACGGAATCGGTGAGCAAGAGAATACTGGTAGGACTCCACGTGGATGGCATAGGGTTGCAAAAAAAATTGGTGCACAATCTCCTCAAAATGCGGTTTTTATTGCACGTAAGCCCACAGGGGAGGTCTATAGTAGTGAACTAGCAGCACAATTCCCTGAAAGAGATTGGATATTGTCACGTATTCTTTGGTTAGATGGCTTAGAAGAAGGCTTTAATAAAGGCGAAGGTCATGACACCATGCAGCGTTATATCTATATTCATGGCACTCCTGATAAAGAACCGATGGGCGTTCCCATGTCACATGGCTGTATTCGAATGCGTAATGAAGAAATCATTGAACTGTTTGATTTAGTCGCTGAAGATGCATTGGTTTATTTGTCTGAGCAATCTTTAACCTAAAATAAGATTTTAAAAATTTTTATTTAATTAGCTGAATGATCAAAATATTAAAATAAGTGCTTAAATAAAATACAAAAAATTGTTTTTTACTTAATAATGACTTATTTTTAATCATTCATTCGCATTTTTTTGAAAAGTTGTCGAAAAGCGTTTGACACCTGTTAAAGATTCTCTATAATGCACCTCACAAACGATGAAGACGTTAAGGGCGCTTAGCTCAGTTGGTAGAGCGTCTGCCTTACAAGCAGAATGTCGGCGGTTCGATCCCGTCAGCGCCCACCATATATGTGACCATACTTTATTTTAAAGTATTGTAGTGCAGCGGTAGTTCAGTTGGTTAGAATACCGGCCTGTCACGCCGGGGGTCGCGGGTTCGAGCCCCGTCCGCTGCGCCACTTTTCAGTTCGGGTTGTGTTTGGAAGAAGATTTGAGATGTAAAAGTTTTAAATCGAAAAATTAATAATTTATTAGTTTTTTCTTCTTGGGGCGCTTAGCTCAGTTGGTAGAGCGTCTGCCTTACAAGCAGAATGTCGGCGGTTCGATCCCGTCAGCGCCCACCATATATGTGACCATACTTTATTTTAAAGTATTGTAGTGCAGCGGTAGTTCAGTTGGTTAGAATACCGGCCTGTCACGCCGGGGGTCGCGGGTTCGAGCCCCGTCCGCTGCGCCACTTAAGACTTAACATCGTTTACCCCACAATTTCGACATTGTGAAAGTGCAGCGGTAGTTCAGTTGGTTAGAATACCGGCCTGTCACGCCGGGGGTCGCGGGTTCGAGCCCCGTCCGCTGCGCCACTTTTCAGTTCGGGTTGTGTTTGGAAGAAGATTTGAGATGTAAAAGTTTTAAATCGAAAAATTAATAATTTATTAGTTTTTTCTTCTTGGGGCGCTTAGCTCAGTTGGTAGAGCGTCTGCCTTACAAGCAGAATGTCGGCGGTTCGATCCCGTCAGCGCCCACCAAGCCTTTACGTTAAGCTCTCAAGTGCAGCGGTAGTTCAGTTGGTTAGAATACCGGCCTGTCACGCCGGGGGTCGCGGGTTCGAGCCCCGTCCGCTGCGCCACTT